>DNFL01000394.1 GCA_003486945.1 Hyphomonas sp.
CAGTTCACCGGTCCTGGTTGTTGCTCCATGATGCCCCACTTTTCTGAGCAGGCACGGAAAACATCGTGATTGAATGCCGCAAAATCCGGATCGCCGTACCTCAGTCTACGGATTTTTTCAGCTTTCGGCGCCGAGCCTTCGCTCAAGAGACCGATCGGATAGCTGTCCCAGGTCGCGAAGTCGAGGTCTCTACCGATCTTGCGATGGTCGAGCCGAGTAAAATCACCAATGAAGTTATGGGTGATGGGCCGCTCAGGGCTGAACCGGCGGATGATCTCGACTTGCTCATGATTGAAATCGCACATCTGGTCGGAGCAAAAGCGCCGCCAGTCCAGCCTGTGAGAGGGGTTCGCCTCGGTGACTGCGGCCTGCGGCGGATCAACCTCTGCAAAGTCTGCATACTCCTGTGACCAGAACACCGTGCCCCAGGCCTCGTTGAGCGCCGCAATTGATCCGTACCGGGACAAAAGCCATTGCCTGAACGCCAACACCGCATCCGGCGAAAAACTTTCGTCGCTACCATGATGGCCGTACTCATTATCGGTCTGCCACATGACGATAGAAGGATGTTCCCCGTAGCGCACGGCCATTGCTTCGGTGATCCGCCGGCTCTCAACGCGGTAGGTTCGAGAAGAAAAGCAATAGTGACGCCTGGAGCCGAAACGGCGAGGCCTGCCATGTTCGTCAAGCGGCAGGATATCAGGCTTCTGATTGACGAGCCATTTTGGGGGTGTCGCTGTCGGCGTGCATAGGATGAC
The DNA here is from genome assembly GCA_003486945.1 of Hyphomonas sp. GTDB lineage: Bacteria > Pseudomonadota > Alphaproteobacteria > Caulobacterales > Hyphomonadaceae > Hyphomonas. The sequence goes on from DNFL01000394.1 coordinate 759, forward strand.
GCCGAGACCGGCCTGCGAGAGCACATCAATTGCACGGTCAAGCCAGCCCCAGTCAAACCGTCCGGGTGCAGGCTCGATCCGCGACCAGGCAAATTCGCCAATTCGCACCAGCTCCAGCCCGAGCGCGCGCATCATCGCTGCATCGTCGCGCCAGCATGTCTCTGGCCAGTGTTCCGGATAATAACAGACGCCGAGTTTCATGACCGCTCCCTCAGCACTTCTTCAAATGGAAAAGACTGCCTGATTGCGGACGGCCGGGATCCGCGGCAAGGCCAGTCCATGCCAGCGAGGCACCCGTGAAGGTACCAAGGATGCGGTCATCGCCGCGGCTCAGGCTTAAACGTGTGACGAAATACTTTGCCGCCGAATCCAGCCCGCGCACCGCAACTCTGGGATGCCTCGGCCAGGCGTTCATACCGGTCCTCAGAACCCGGAGCAGGCCATCACCGCCTGAAGATACAATCAGGTCGCAATTCAGGTTTGGATCATGCGTCTTTTGAACGATTAGCCGGCCTGAATGCAGCAGGCCTCTGAAGCGCCGATAGATCGATATTCCAGATGCGAGCGTCTCGCGCTCCTTGTCTGACAGCCGGCCCGGATCAAGTTCCAGACCCATGTGTCCAAACAAGGCCACAAGCACGCGGAAGGACATGGAAGTCTGCCGGCCGGTCAAACCATTGGGCGAGGCTCCAACATGTGTCCCGATCAGCTCAGGAGGGAAATGTTGCAGGACTGATGACTGAACCCGCGCTCGGTCCACCGGGTCCGTCGCGTCACTCGGCCAGTAGCGATGGACGTATCTGAGCATACCGAAATCCATGCGACCGCCCCCGCTGGCACAGCTTTCAATCTCAACGCCTGGAAACGTCCCGCGCACCCTGGCAAGGAGTTTGTGGACGCCTTCGATATGTCGGTATCCCGCTGCCCGGCCATCATACGTCGCAGGATAGAGCTCTCTGTTGCTGTCCCATTTTATGTATTCAATCCGTCCGCCAGAAAGCAGCTTTGACAGCATGGTAAAGACATGTTCCCTCGCCGCTTCAATCCCAAGATTTAGGACGAGTTGGTGCCGGCCTGTCGGCAGGAAGTCGCCGGGATACCCCAGAACCCACTCGGGATGATCCCTAAAGAGCTGACTATTTTGGCTGACCATCTCGGGCTCAACCCAGAGCCCAAAGCTCATCCCCAGACGCTCAACCTCATCGATGACAGGTTCCAGCCCTCCGGGCAGCTTGACTGGATCAGGCGTCCAGTCTCCAAGCGACGTCGTGTCATCATTACGTCCTACAAACCAACCATCATCCAACACGAAGCGCTCAGCGCCGAGAGCTGCCGCCTCTGCAGCAAGTGTCTTCAAACGCTGCTCATCAAAGTTGAAGTAGCAGGCCTCCCAGGTATTGAAATGAACCGGGCGCACAGAAGTCGACCTGATATGCCGAACGTAGTTGTGAGACGCCAATGCGAGCCCCTCAACCCCCGAATGCGAGATAAGCACAACAACGCCGGGTAGTTCGAGGCGATCCCCGCGGCGCAACAGAATTTCGCCCGGATCGAAAACGGCTTCAGCAACAAGTTCCGACAGACCGTCTGCGAGCCGCTCTGCGCGCAGCCTGCAGCTGCCGCTCCAGGCGAGGTGAACCCGAATGGCTCTTTGCACTTCGTCCGCCTTCGGACTATCGAACACGGAGAGACAAGGGGGGCCAAAAAATCCCGGCCGACCCAGACGCTGGGATCGCTCTACCGCGCCGGGCTGGAGCGGAAGCAGTGCGGAGTAACCCTCCCGCGACCAGGACCCATAGCCGGCCTCAACACCGCAGCCCCAGTCCGGAAGCGGCAAAAGCGCTGAAGCGCACCTTTCAACGGCAATTGCTTGCTCACCTGAGTGAGAGAGCTCAGCGTCAATTTCAAGAGCGCCGCCTTTAAGAAGCAACCGTAATCGATAGACTAGTCCGAGATCGCGATTGCCTGCGACCGCGACGACTTCGTCTGAGCCTTCAAGCACGAACCCCCATGACTGAAGAGTAACAATCTGGCCAGACGCCTGGACAAACGCATCAAGGATGCCTGTTCCTGAATATCCAGCGCCGCCCATTGCCAGAAGGCTTGTGCCCGGCGGTACATCGGGCCCTGCCGGGACAACGGCGGGCGGCTCCAGACTCGAGGTCTCATATGCGTCATCTGCTCCGAAGAAGGCGATCCGGGCGCCGCACTGCTGCGAGTTCACGAGGTGCAGGCATAAACTACCCCCCCAGATTTTCGCTTCTTGCAGGTAGCCGGATTGCATAAGGCTCTCTAAAGATTTCGTTTGTCACAAACTTGGCGCCGGTTCGTGCTTGAATCTCGTTGCAAAAAAGCCCGGCCGAAACCTATTGGAAGCATGTCAGATCACCCGTCAATAACGCAAATCCCTTCCCTTTCGGCGCCTGTCTATAGAAGGGATCACATGAAGGCGGACGGACGCCGGCTTTCGCTTTACGGATATGAACTGCCAACCGGGACGCCTGGACATGAGCTCTTGCGGCATTCCGCCCCGAGCGCCGAAATGCGCTTTCATCCATTGCGCGGCGTACATGCGATTTATGCCCCGCAACGCCAGGAAAGGACCTTCCAGCCGAAAACCGCTGAAGACCCGCTAGCCCCGTTCGTGCCCGGAAGCGCGCCGACCGAGATCCCCTTTGGTGACTTTGAAGTCGCAATCTTCGAAAACCGCTTCACAAGCTTGAGTTTCGAGACGGACGATCATCAAACCACCCGGTATGCCAGCTCGCGAGCACTCGGAAAATGCGAAGTCGTGGTCTATTCGAGCGAGCCTGTCGGCAATCTCTTCTCAGTCGGACAGGCGCGCCGAATTCTCCTGATCGAAGCTTTGATCGATCGCTACCAATCACTGTTCAAAGACGGCGCCTCCTACGTCATGCCTTTCGAAAACAGGGGAGAGCGGATCGGCGTAACACTCCCCCATCCTCATGGACAGATCTACGCTTTTGCCGAGACGCCGCCTCCTCAAGCATTTGCTGCCAGGGCTTTTGCTTCCGGCTATGATCTCAATGCCGATCATGCGAGCTGGGAAGGTGCATTCGATGTAACGCGCCGAGGCGAGCTAAACGTCTTCTGCCCGCCGTTTGCTCGTTTCCCCTACGAGACGTGGATCGTCCCGAAGTTTGATTGTCCCGGCCCATGGACAATGCAGAGTGAACAGATCGAAGACCTCGCTTACCTTCTCGGCGACGTAGTCCGCAGGCTCGACGCTTTGTTTCAGGAAGAGATGCCATACATGATGAGCTTCCAGGCAGCGCCGCGCGGCCACGCTGGTCCTTTCCAGTTCACCGTCCAGTTCTTTCCAATTCTAAGGGATGCCGGTCGCCAGAAGTTTCTGGCGAGTGTAGAGCAGTTCACAGGCGTGTTTACGGTAGATGTGCCGCCCGAAACTGCGGCACAGCGCCTTCGGGAGCTCGTTGCATGAAATCCGGCAGCGCCATCCGGTCGGCAACTGTGCCCGGCCGTGTCAACCTCATTGGTGAGTGGATCGATTTTAACGGCGGCCTCGTTCTGCCAATGGCTATAAACAGGTTTGTAACTGTCTCAGTTCTCGAGCAAGGCCTAGCGGAAGATACGATCGGATCAGATTCTTTTGGCGTTGAGCACAAAGCTGCGCTGGACGCTCCGCCGGCAGGGCATTGGGCCGACTATGTTCGAGGCGCCGTGGCATTCGCACGCGCACAAGGTTGGATTGAAGGCGGTCAGCGTGTTCAGACAACAAGCACCCTGCCGGCAGGAGCAGGTGTCTCTTCCTCAGCCGCGACAATCGTTGCGACGTTAAAAGCTTGCGGCTCAGAAGCAGCCGGCCTGACGGCAACGGACGTTGCATTAGCAGCGCGCAGAGTGGAGAACGAGTTCATCGGCGTACCCTGCGGGATCATGGATCAAATGGCGGTATCGCTATGTTCCCCTGGACATGTACTAGCGCTCGAGACTTCAACGCTTTCCAATGAACTCGTTGCGCTTCCGGCCGATTGGCAGTTCCTGGTAATCAACTCCGGCTATCCCAGAAGTCTTGCAGACGGTGCCTACAAAGCTCGCCGCGACGAGTGCCTCGCCGCTGCCACGAGCCTTGGGATCAACCCATTATGCAAAGCGCAACTGGATGATCTGAACGCCTTGAGCGAAATCGAAAAGCGCAGAGCCCGGCATGCCGTCACTGAAGATGCCCGCTCGCGACAAGCCTTGAGCGCACTCAAGATAAAACAGAGAAATGAGTTCGGAGAACTTATGATTGCCAGTCACGCTTCTCTCGCAGCAGACATGGAAGTTTCTCATCCCGCGATCAACGCCATGGTGTCCTGCGCAGTTGCAGCCGGAGCTGATGGAGCACGCATAACCGGCGCCGGATTTGGAGGTTGCTTTGTCGTCCTGACGTCCCAAAGTAAATCAGAAGCTGTTTGGCAGGTACTGCATTCTCAGTTTCCAGGCATTAGTCGACTCAACTGAACAGCTTGGTCAGCCCCTGTGCCGATCAGTACACGAACAACAGCCCTAAAAAGGACAAGTGCGGCAACCCACCGTGCTTACCTTACTGCTTTTTGCAATGCTCTTGTATTCGCTCTGAATCCCGGCTCGAAACATCCACCCTATCGCTACAAACTCAATATGTGGCATCTCGTTTCGACCTGAAAAATTGTAGCTCTGCTCTCCTGCAATTAACAGTCGTGCGTAGTTTTACGGATGGCTGCGTTTGACTTTTTTCCCAAGCATGTGGCTGGCCGCCGGCGCGGCAGGATGGTAGTGTTGAGCGAACAACCATGGCTCTTGACTCCTTTAGTGCGCGCAAAGTCGGACTTGATGAAGTCGCGGCAAGTTTCCGGGCCGAAGTCGACCAGTTTCTGGAAAAAGAACTGACGCCTGAGTTGTGTACGGCCGGACGCGCGACAACTGGTCTTAAGTCTGCACGGGCCGCATGCAAGGAATGGGAGAAGAAACTTTATGATCGCGGCTGGGCTGCGCCAATGTGGCCAACACTTCATGGCGGCGCTGGTTGGAGCGACGCGCAGCGCCTGTACTTTGAGAATGCATGTGCAGATCGTGATGCACCAATTGTTCAATCGTCAGGTGTCCGCACAATAGGCCCACTGATCATCGCAGACGGAACGCCTCAGCAGCAGGCATATTACCTGCCAAGAATCCTGAGTAGCGAACACGAATGGTGTCAGGGCTTTTCTGAACCGCAAGCAGGTTCTGACCTGTCGGCGCTCGCACTGAAAGCACATCTGGACGGCGATGATTTTATTCTGAACGGCAACAAGATCTGGACGAGTTTTGCCGGCTTCGCAACGCACATGTTCTTGCTGGCAAGAGCCGACCCGGAAAGTCACGGCAGCGCTGGAATGGTATTCCTGCTCTTGGAGCTCGATCGCCCGGGGGTCAGCATCAGACCGATCCGGTTCATTGATGGAGACGCTGAAACCCATGAGGTCTTCTTCGATAACGTTAGAACACCGGTCGACGACCGCATCGGCCAAATTGGGGACGGATGGCGCTCTGCAAAACGTCTGATGGAGATTGCAAGATCCAACAACACGACGACTGGCTTGTTGCGCCGCGCCCATCGCGCTGCGTTGATGTCTCTCAGGTCAGCGCGTGATCCTGATCCCGGACTCATCTTGAGATTGGCAGATTTCTCCTCGCGTATTGACGCATTCGAAATGCTGGAAAAGAGAGTAGGCACAGGCGATATCCCCTGCAGTCCCGGGGCAACAAGTTCCATGCTGAAGGTTGTCGCCACAGAACTGCATCAGGCGATTACAGAAGCTGGTCTTGACGGCTTCCCCTATGGGGATTTTGCGCTTTCAAAGTATTTCGCAACCCGCGCTGCAAGCATCTACTCCGGGACGAGCGAAATTCATCGGAATATCATCGCTCGCGCTTTGGGACTTCCATAGACCTGCCCAAAACTGGTTTCACAATCGATCGGCACTCTAATGGCGAACCAATATCTGACGTGTTTCACTCCCGGTAAAACATCGCCGGACCAACTCCTCGCCGCGCGATCTGAGACGTCCAAGTTCATCGTCTTGTCGCGCTACAAGAAATTCTGTCGCAACTCCTAACATAAGTCCGAGATGCAAAACCGAATCTTCTGTGCAATCATGCTGCGGATCAATTGAGCCGTCTTGCAGACCAGAGCCGATCAGTAGTTTTATTTCGTCAAGTAGTTCTGACTTGGCTATTGCCACCTCTCGGCGCAGTTCGATCAGGTCTGGAGCGTGATGCGATATCATCTCGAAGAATGCTGCTGTTTCCAATCGCAGAGATATTGCCCGAAGATGTATGGAGAAATGTTCGATCAGAGCTTCGAGACCCGACAGATGACCGGACATCCGGTTTTCCCAGTAGTTGCGGCGATCAGTCCGAAGATATCGAACCGCAGCAACAAGAAGTCCCTCTTTTGAACCAAATCTCTGGTATGCCTGCGCGCGGCTGTATCCGGCCAGACGCCCTACTTCTTCACAGGTTAATCCTTGCAAACCATCCCTGACCGCCACCTGGCAAGTCGCCGCAAGTAGTTGGCTCTCCGAAAGCAACCTTCTTTCCGGCTGCGACAATTTTGCTCTGTACACCGATCTTCTCCATGCTTTCCAAATGTTACGATTTCAACACGAGTTGACACCTTTTCGATCCGCCTTCGGCATCATGTCAGGAACCAGCTATTTTGCTTCTTAGCCTTCGAACGCGCATCCTTCTGACGGCAGATATCGGAAGCATCTCACAGTAAATAAAAATGACGCATCCGTCATTTTCCGTATTTGATGAAGATTTTTCGCCGATAGTCTGTGTGCAACGGAGTCTCTCGAAGAACACTCCGATATCAGGGAGAAACGCACATGAAGGTGAAACTTGTATCTGGTCCGCCGACCAGCCCGCGGACATTTGACGACCCGGGTGAACTCGCCGACAAACTGACACCGGAAGACGTCGAGATCGTCCGCGAAATTTTCAACACGCCGCTGACCGGCTCCTATAACTGGGACTATGAAAGCGCCAACGCCAAGATCCGCCGCCTGTATGAACTTGGCAAACGCTTCAACTGGAATGCCGAACTCGACGTTGACTGGGAAGTAGCCTTCGACAAGTCGCAGGGGCCTTCGCAGGCCGGGCTGAATCCGCTGCACGACCATCCGATCTATCTGGCAATGAGCGACGAACAGCGAAGCGAATACGCCTGGCGCTCGCTGGCGCAGGTCCTGTCCCAGTTCCTGCATGGCGAGCAGGGCGCGATGATGGTCGCCTCCCAGCTTGTCTCCTGCGCGCCCACCTATGACGCAAAACTCTACGCCGCCTCGCAGACCTTCGATGAGGCCCGCCATGTCGAGGTGTTCAACAAATACCTGCGCACCCGCTGCAAGGTCGAATATCCCGTCAATCCCAGCCTCAAGCTGCTGCTCGACAAGATCCTCACCGATCCGCGCTGGGACCTGAAATTCATCGGCATGCAGGTGCTGATCGAGGGCCTGGCCCTGGCTGCCTTCCAGACCATGGCCCAGACGACCCGCGATCCCCTGCTGCGCCAGATCCTGCATCTGGTCATGCGCGATGAGGGCCGGCATGTCGCCTTCGGCGTCAACTATCTGGAAGACTGGATCAAGGCATTGCCGGAAGACCAGATTGAGGAGCGCGCCCAGTTCGCCTATGAAGCCTGCGCCATCATGCGCGAGCGGCTGTTCTCCACGATTGTCGAGGAAGAGTTCGGTTTCGACCGCGAGGAAGCCCGGCGCGCCTCCATCGACTCAACCGGTGGTCAGGCCTTCCGCAACTTCCTCTTTGAGCGGATGATCCCGAACCTGAAACGCGTCGGCCTGCTGACCGAAAGCGTCAAGCCGAAATTCGCGGCCCTCGGCGTCCTGCACTATGAGAATGCTGCGACTGATGCCGAAATTGACTGGAACTCTCTGGAGCGACCACTCGATACCGGTCCAATATCGATCGCTGCAGAATAAGCTCGGCGATACATGACTTTATGCAGACGGCGCATAAGCCGAGAAAGTGAGGACGATGACAGAAGAAGATGGAGCGAAGATGCTGGCAGAAACAATCCAGAGGCTGCCAGCATTCTTCTGCGCTCCGGACGACTCAGAAGCGCGTTAGAACGGCCTAGCGCAGCTGCAGCGATTGGCAATCAGGGGCCTGATCTGGGATGCACACGATCAATCTTGCAGCCTTGCAATATCCGCCGGCGAATTGATGTTCTCGAACACGTCCACCGGGCAATCCGCCCACCTTACTTCCACGGAGTCGCAAGCTTCAAGCGCACCAGAAAGACTGCGTCGTCCCGCCTCTGCGTAAGCCGCTACCCGCGACAATAATTCGACCGGCCAGACAGCGCATGTGGGATGCCGGCGCCCCTTGGAAGACGCAACAACAGGTCTTGCAGTGCCAACCGCTATAGGCAGCAATTTTGACAAGAGGTCTGCAGGCAGGAAGGGTGCATCACACGGCAAGGTCAGCACATAGTCGACACCTTCTGCCCGCGCCCATTCCAGAGCAGACAATAGTCCAGAAAGCGGTCCTTCAATTTCAGGCCAATCAAGAATCTGCGCAAAGTTAGAATTCGTGACTTGCCCTGGTTCACGTACACAAATAGCGGCCGGAACTCTCCAAGCCGATACAAGATCAAGCGCGGGATCGATCAATCTTCGACCTCGGAACTGCCGTTCCGGCTTACTGCCGCCCATACGCCTGCCCTGCCCCCCCGCCAGGATTGCAACGCCAACTCTAGCCATCTGGAAACCACGCTCTGGAAGACAGTTCATCAACATCCCTCGGGCGTTCAACTGTGAGATCCAGATCCCGCAGGAGCCCATCTCGTATGGAATAGATCCAGCCGTGCACCTCGATCTTTTGGCCGCGCCGCCAAGCATCCGTCACAAATGGATTGCGACCGAGATATTCGACTTGAGCCCTGACATTGTGCTCACAAGCGACATTCACTCTGGTATCAAAATCCGCGATGTCCTTCAGGTGATTTTCGTGCTTGTGAGCAAGATCGGAAACGGGCTGTAGCCAATGATCGATCAGTCCCCGGCGCTCTGAGTCGAGTGCAGCCCGCACACCGCCGCATCCATAGTGCCCACAAACAATGATGTGGCGCACTTTCAGAACCTCAATGGAAAACTGGAGGACGGAAAGAAAGTTCAAATCGCGAGGTGGAGCAAGGTTAGCAATATTGCGATGTACAAAAAGCTCACCGGGGTCCAGCCCGACAATCTCATTTGCTGGAACACGGCTGTCGCTGCAGCCAATCCATAGGTATTCGGGCGCCTGCTGCGCAGACAGGCGCCTGAAGAATCCCGGGTCCGCCCGAACCCGCGCACTTGCCCAATTCAAGTTATTCTCGAGCAATGTCCGGGTCATGACGTGCCCGCGAACGGATCATTGAGTCCGCGGCGCGCGGCAAGTCTGCGGCCAAGACTGCGCAGGTCTTCTGAGTTCAGTCGATGCCGGGCAATCGGCAGAACAACTGCATTCTCCAATGCTATGTGCCGTTTCTGCTGCAAGCAAAATGGTTCGATGATTGACGGAGCATCATTGTAGCAAGCCAATCCCCTCCCCTCCGCCAGCGCAGCTGCCACGAGCAATTTGACCGCAGCCGCTTCATTCATGTCATTCGCATGCTCGGCCGACAGCATACCGAGCACTTTCTCGATCTGGTCATCGGGTTCGCAGCGGCGGCGAAGCAGCGGAAAGAGATCGTCTTCCTCGTCAATCACATGCAATGGAAGGTCCGTGTCGAGAAAATTGAAGATCTCACGCAGACTTTGTTCATCGCAGGTCACTGATCTTACGGCTTCAAGGAGCCGGGCACACACATCGCGGTGTCGGTAATGCTCTGCAAAAAACCAGATCAACGGCTCCATCAAAAGGTCGAGCGGTATCGGTTCGATCGGCTTAAATACCCTTGCGTTACCCATGACCAGTTTCCTTTCTTCAGGCGGTCACTTGCTTTCCACTTCTCATTTTGATGAGCGTATGTGTGACCTGCTGCGGCGGCAGCTGCCGCGCTACGATCAGCTCGAGACTGTCGGTAAGCGGATCTTGACTATCGCGTAACCGCGAGATCAGCTGCGTCCAGGCTTCGTCATCAGCCTGAGACAGATATGTTCCGATAATTCCGGAAAGATAATCGCTGGGCATCCGGCCTTCCCGGGCTGCCGCCTGATCTAGGCGCGCCCGAGTCGCTTTACTCAAAACTTCATATGCCACCTTGGCATCCGAGAGCGCATTGCCGAGCAGCCCATCTACCCGGGCTACAACTCCGTGACCATTCTCGAGCTGTCCATTTTCCGAGAGGCAAAGGCCTGGCTTCGCTACCGATTTCGCTAGCAGCGCCTCCACATACCGCGCTGCAGATCTGGTCCAGCTTCTGGCCTCGAGCTGCATCGCAATGTGCGGGCGTACATAGTCCAAAGGAAGGCGCACGCCATTCGTACGATGGTCAAGGCGGAGAATGTGCCATCCGTGCTCGCTGGGCACAGGCTTTGATCCTATGGACTGCGTTTCCATGGCTATAAGTGCGGTCCAGATCACGGGCAGGACATCCCCAGGGCGTAGCTGACCAAGACTGCCGCCTTCTGATGCAGACGGACAGGCTGACTGGGTGGCCGCCATTCTGGTAAAACCGGACGGATTCGCCTGAAGCTCAGCAATCAGCATTTCTGCTTTTCTACGCGCAGCTTCAAGAGCCTCTGGACTTTCGTCTGCTGGCGCAATCAGTATGTGCGAGGCCTCCAGGAGTGGCGGCGACATGAAGCCATCTGGATTGCCATCATATACGGCCCAAATTTCCGCATCCGAGGCCGGTTCAACCTCGACCTCTTCATTGAGAACCGCCCGGATAAGCGCCTCATCCAGCGTTTCTTCCTGACCTTGCGAATTGCGTTCGGGTATCACTCGGAGATCAAGTTCGCGGGCGCGTGCCAGAAGAACCGCTTTCGTCGCTAGGGCCCTGCCGGCCAGGGTGCGTGCCTGTGAAAGCGTGGCGGCACGATGATGCTGAAGCTCCGTAGCCAGAAGGCATTCGGGGATCTCGACACCGTGGAAAACAGCTGACAGTTCCATCATGACGACCTCCGGGCTGAAACAGCGGCAGCGTTTTTGTTGTCAGCGCGGATGTCGCGGCGCGTGCGCACCAATTGCCAGCCCCGACGGCCCATATACCAGACAGGTGCCGACAACATGTGAACAAGACGGGTGAACGGAAAGACCAGGAATATCGTCAGTCCAAGGATCAGGTGCGCCTTGAATATCCAGTGCACGTCCGAGACATAGTTGGCGGCGCCGGGCTTGAAAGTGAAGATGCCCTGGGCCCAGGACATGAACTTTACCATCTCCGATCCATCGAGATGCTGCGCAGACAAAGGAATCGTCGACAAACCAAGTGCCAGTTGAGCCGTCAGAAGCGCAAGGATCGCTGTGTCCCCAAAGCTCGAGGTCGCGCGGATGCGGGGGTCGAACAAGCGCCTATGTAACAGGATGAGAGCGCCTAGGATGGCGACCGCGCCAGCGACACCGCCAGCGACAATGGCGAGCACCTGTTTGGCGCCATGACTGATACCCAGCGCATCAAAAATCTGAATAGGTGTCAGAAGACCGACGAAGTGCCCTCCAAAGATTACCAGCACACCGGTATGGAACAGCACTGAGCCGAACATCAGCTGCTTGCGCCGGAGGAGCTGTGACGATCCAGAACGCCAAGTATAGGGTTCTCTATCAAATCGGAGCACAGATCCGATCGCAAGAACTGCGAGAGCAATGTAGGGATAGTAGCCAAACATGGCCTGATCGAACCAGCCTGCGGCCGCGAGATTGACTGTGTGTTCCTGAGCCATGTCTGGCCTCCTCTTTGAGTGTGGCTACAAGCGCGTTTCAAGCGCCAGCCAGAATTTGGTCCTGTCAGCGGGCCCCGTGTCAGCCCCGCTGAAAACCGCGCCTTTCGCCTCAAGCGTCAGCCAGTCATTCAGGGGCATACGGAACACCGCGTCGAACTCTGACCCGTAGGACTGACGGCCGTTGTCGCTGTCGAAGTCGTGAAAGAACACTGCCCAGCTGGCAGGCTTGGCGCCGTTAATCAGGTTGATCCCGCCTTGTTTCAGTCCGACGCTGAGATCACGAACACCCGACTGGGGCGTGTTCAGGAAGACGTCTGCCCACCCCTGAAAGGCGTGCAAAGTCGCCAAAGGCGTCGCAAAGCCGGCTCCGCCTGAACCTTCCAGGATCTCGGCGCTACCGATGAATGTCAGAGCGCCGAGCGCAAAGCTTGCGCCATAGGAATGGTAGCCGAGATCCTGCGCGGGCCCTTTTCCGTTGTATTGGCTTTGCTGCGCCAGTCGCGCGTTGAGACCAAGCGTTCCTGCCCCAAACTTCCAGGTATCCGACCAGGCTAAAGCCAGCGTCTGACCTGATGCCGATGCAGACTCGTCAAAATCCAGAAACAGACCGGTCGCGATAAGGCTTCCAGCGGAGGTTTCGATCCCGACACGCACAATATGGGAGTCGCTCTCAAATTCACCCACCGGGCTACTATCGCCAAAAATGCGATGAACCTTGTCGATGAAGACGTAGTCTGCCGATACATTCTCCAGCGCCGAAACTCCAATGCGCAGGGCATCAAAAGTTTGCTCATTCTGACGGAAGCCAACATTCCCAACAAATCGGGCATCGTCGAAGATCAACCGCTGTCGCCCCAGAGTCGCGTTAGCTTTTTCCCCTTTCCACCCAATTTGCAGGCGGTTGAGTTCCAGTGCTTCCGGGTCGGCTATCACGGCCTTTCCAGGAACGTTGTCGACCGTATCAGAGAAATCACCGGCGAGATGACCAACTGCTTCGCCTTCAACAAGCGCGCTCCATCCGTCATTGAGCTTTGCCTCCACGCCGAACCGGCCTGCCAGTGTTAGTGCCGTCGTTTGGTCAAGGCCGTCCTGACTGACCTGCTCAGCGCGCAGCCTCAGATCAAGAAGCGGTTTCAGGTCTACTTCGCTGGCCTGCGGCCAAGCTGGAAGGACAATCGCAAATGCAACAAGTCCGCTGAAGCAGATGAGCTTTGTATTCGTCATAGCCGCGTGCCCTGCATCGTGTTGAGCATGGCCTGTGCTTTCGGACAGCCGTCACTCGCAGTTTCAGGGCCAAAGGTAACGGCTTCTTCCTCCCAGGCCTTGTCGATGGCGTCGAGGTCGTTGGGGTCATCATCTTCTACTGAGAGAAGATCGGCGACCGCCAATCGATCTGCGGGACGGTCGGAGATCGCGAGAAGCGCGCCGAAGACCGCGCGATACAGGCTCTTCCGCTTCTTCAAACGTTCTTCGATTGCCGCAAGTACGTGCGCTGCTTCGCCGATCAACGAAGCTGCTTCTGTATCCGGCAGGATAGACAGAAACTCGAGAAATACCGGCAGGTAATCCGGCAGGTCGCTGACATCCATCTCAAGACCGTGCGCGCGATAGAGTTCGACCAGCCCGACCATCGCCGGGCCCCGTTCGCGGCTCTCTCCATGCACGTGTTCGTAAAGATGGAGAGAAACGCTCCGTGTCCGGTCGAACAGATCGACATAGGCAGCCTGAACATCATAGAGCTCACCGCCTTCGATATACCCGGCAAGCTTACCGAGAGCATTTACGAGACGCTCAGGTACAAGCCCCTCGCCGCGGGCGACGTCGACACAAAGCTTCGCCTCGGCCTGGAGTTGCGCCTCCGGATAGGACAGAAGACGCGAAAGCGCACGATAAGTCATGGCCATTGTTTACATCTCCATGGGTGTTTTGGTTTTGGCGCGCGGACGATTGTCCTTGCCGAACAGGCCTAGCTCCGTTCGCCCGCCTGAGCAGTCATTGCCGAATGTGAAGCCGCAACCACCACGAAGGTCGTAGGCGTCCTCGCTGGTTTCACGGTGGGTTGTCGGTATCACGAACCGGTCTTCATAATTGGCAATCGCCATGTAGCGGTACATCTCGTCGATCTGGCGGGCGGTCAGTCCGACGCGTTCGGCGGTCGGATGATCGATTACGCCCTCTACGGTCTTGGCGCGCATGTACTTGCGCATCGCCATCATCCGTTCGAGTGCTAAAACGATGGGTTCTTCCTTGCCGGCAGTCAGAAGGTTGGCGAGGTAACGCACCGGAATCCGCATTGAAGCGACATTCGGCATTTCTGCATCCGTCTCCAGGGCTCCGGCCGCGACAGCCGACTGGATGGGCGAAAGTGGTGGAACGTACCAGACCATGGGCAGGGTCCGGTATTCCGGGTGAAGCGGAAAGGCGACTTTCCACTCCATCGCCATCTTGTAGACCGGGCTGGCCTGCGCAGCCCGTATCCACGCTTCCGGCACGCCATCAGCGCGCGCCTGTTCGATGACCTTTGGGTCATTTGGGTCCAGGAATACGTCGAGCTGCGCCTGGTAGAGATCCTGCTCATCCGGAGTGCTGGCTGCAGCTTCAATCCTGTCGGCGTCATAGAGCAGGACGCCGAGGTACCGAATGCGGCCCACACAAGTTTCAGAGCAGACTGTCGGCTGGCCGACTTCCATACGTGGATAGCAAAAGGTACATTTCTCCGACTTCCCACTCTCCCAGTTGTAATAAACTTTCTTGTACGGACAGGCGGATACACACATCCGCCAGCCGCGGCACTTGTCTTGGTCGATGAGGACGATCCCATCTTCTTCGCGTTTGTAGATTGCGCCGGACGGACAGGCCGCGACGCATGTCGGATTGAGACAATGCTCGCACAGACGCGGCAGGTACATCATGAAAGTCTCTTCAAAGGCGCCATAGATCGCCTTCTCGACACCTTCGAAATTATAGTCCTGACTGCGTTTGTCGAACTCACCGCCGAGGATCTCCTCCCAGTTCGGTCCCCATTCGATCTTTTCCATCCGCTCGCCCGTGATTTTTGAACGCGGCCGCGCTGTGGGGAACGCCTTCATTTCCGGGGCGGTCTGGAGATGGGCATAGTCAAAATCGAACGGCTCATAATAATCGTCGATCTCGGGCAGGTCTGGGTTGGCGAAGATCTTCGCCAGGATTCGCCACTTGGCGCCCATCTTTGGCTCGATACGGCCGTTTTTCTTTCGCCGCCAACCGCCGTTCCAGCGCTTCTGGTTTTCCCAGTCCTTTGGAAAGCCGATGCCTGGCTTGGTCTCGACATTGTTGAACCAGGCGTATTCAACGCCTTCTCTGCTGGTCCATACATTCTTGCAGGTCACTGAGCAGGTGTGGCACCCGATACATTTATCGAGGTTGAGAACCATACCGATTTGTGCACGGATTTTCATTCTACACCCTCCTTTTGAGCGGCGGGCGTATCGAGCCAATCGACCTTGTTCATCTTTCTCAGAATGATGAACTCGTCGCGGTTCGATCCAACCGTGCCATAATAATTGAAACCGTATGCGAGCTGTGCGTAGCCGCCGATCATATGTGTGGGTTTGAGGATGGCGCGCGTGACCGAGTTGTGTATGCCGCCCCGCTTGCCGGTGATCTCCGATCCCGGTGTGTTCACGATCTTTTCCTGTGCGTGGTACATGAACATCGTCCCCTCGCGAATGCGCTGGGAGACAACTGCCCGGGCCGTCAGTGCGCCATTGGCGTTGAATACTTCGACCCAATCATTGTCGACGATCCTTGCCCGCTTCGCATCGGTCTCCGATACCCAGACCACTGGACCACCCCGATTAAGGGTCAGCATCAATAGATTGTCAGTATAGGTGGAGTGAATGCCCCATTTCTGGTGCGGGGTTATGAAGTTGAGCGTGATCTCAGGGTTGCCATTCGGCTTGGCCCCTTTGACATGCAGCGTCTTGAGGTCGACCGGCGGCTTGTAGACTACCAAGGCCTCGCCGAATGCCCGCATCCAGTCATGATCCTGATAGAGCTGTTGTCTTCCGGTGAGCGTGCGCCAAGGGATAAGCTCATGCACGTTGGTGTATCCAGCGTTGTAGCTGACGTGTTCGCTCTCGATACCGGACCAGATCGGCGAGGTGATGATCTTGCGAGGCTGGGCGACGATATCGCGGAAGCGGATTTTCTCATCCTCTTTGGGATGCGCAAGGTGAGCGTGCTCCCGCCCCGTTTGCTTCTCCAACGCTTCCCAGGCTTTGACTGCAACCTCGCCGTTTGTTTCAGGCGCAAGCATGAGAATCGTCTCACAGGCATCGATGTCTGATTCAATCCGTGGACGGCCTTTTGCAACCGTTGCGTCGAGCACCGTCCCATTCAGCGAAGCAAGTTTTTCAACTTCGTGCAGAGTGTTCCAGCCAATGCCCTTGCCACCATTGCCCAGCTTGTCCATCAAAGGTCCAAGCGCGGTGAACTTCGCAAAGATCTGGCTATAGTCACGCTCGACCGCAACGACCGTCGGCATAGTCTTGCCGGGAACAGGCTCGCACTCGCCCGCATACCAGTCCTTCACGCCGCGCGCCTGCGCCATTTCAGCTGCGCTGTCATGTTGGATCGGAACAAGCACCACATCGGTTTCCACACCCAGAACCTCGGGCGCGACTTCAGAAAATGTCTTGGCGATACCCTTGAAAATTTCCCAATCCGTGCGGCTTTCCCATGCCGGATCCACCGCTGCGCCGAGCGGGTGGATGAAGGGATGCATGTCGGAGGTATTGAGGTCGTTCTTCTCGTACCAGGTCGCCGTCGGCAGTACGATGTCGGAGTAAACCGCCGTCGTGGACATGCGAAAGTCAATACAGACCAGAAGGTCGAGTTTTCCACGAGGCGCTTCGTCATGCCATTTCACCTGACGAGGCTTGTCATGGCCCATTTCGCCGAGATCCTTGCCCTGCACTCCATGATCAGTGCCGAGCAGGTGCTTCAGGAAGTACTCATGCCCCTTGCCCGACGAGCCAAGAAGATTCGATCGCCAGACAAACATATTCCGCGGCCAGTTATGCGGATCGTCTGGGTCCATGCAGGACATTTCTAGCTCACCGGATTTCAGTGACTTGGCGACATAGTCCTTTGGATCCAAGCCTGCCGCTCTTGCGCGTTCGGCGACCTCGAGCGGGTTTGTTTTCAGTGCCGGCGCAGAGGGCAGCCAGCCCATACGTTCAGCTTTGGCGTTGTAGTCTATGAAGCTGCCTGCCCAATCACCAGCTTCTGCTGTCGGTGACAGTATTTCGCCAACCGGAACCGTCTCATATCGCCACTGATCAGTATGAGCATAGAAGAACGACGTCGAGTTCTGCTGGCGAGGCGGACGTACCCAGTCGGTTGCAAACGCAAGCGGTGCCCAGCCGGTCTGAGGGCGAAGCTTCTCCTGGCCCACATAGTGCGACCACCCGCCGCCGGACTGACCAATGCAGCCGCACAGGATGAGCATGTTCATCACAGCGCGGTAATTCATGTCCATATGGTACCAATGGTTCATGCCTGCGCCGATGATGATCATCGACTTGCCGTTTGTCTTTTCAGCATTCGTGGCAAAGCCACGTGCGGTGGCAATAATGTTCTTGCGAGAGACCGATGTGATCGCCTCAGCCCAGGCGGGCGTATAAGGTTCCATATCATCATAGGAACTGGCGAGGTGCTCGCCGCCATAGCCCTGATCAACACCGTAGTTGGCCATCAGCAGATCATAGACGCAGGCGATGCGGGCTTCGGATCCATCTGACAATGTAACCTTCTTGACCGGAATGTTCCGGACCAGAACGCCCGGATGATCCGTGGAAGCGAAACCGTTCGAAGCTGTGTTGGCGAAATAAGGGAAACGAACTTTCGCAACCTCATCCTCGACGCCCTTCAGGCCCAAACGAAGCTCGGTATCCGCGCCGCCCGCTTCGCGCTCCTCAAGATTCCACTTACCATCTTCTCCCCAACGAAAACCGATTGAACCGTTCGGCACTACAATCTTCCCGGATTTTTCATCCAAGGCGACTGTCTTCCAGTCCGGGTTGTTGCTCTCGCCCAAACTGCCGTCAAAATCTGAAGCACGCAGCAGGCGCTCCGGTACAAACCCGTCTTCCTGCGGCACCAGCCGCACCAGAAGTGGAAGGTCCGTATACTGCCGGACGTAGTTTCTGAAATACGGTACTTGCCTGTCCCGGTGATACTCCGTGAGTATGACATGGCCGAAAGCCATACCGAGCGCAGCGTCCGTGCCTTGTTTCGCAGCCAGCCACAAATCCGAGAACTTGGACGCTTCTGAATAGTCCGGGCATATAACGACCGACTTCACGCCCTTGTAGCGCGCTTCGGTATAGAAGTGAGCATCCGGCGTGCGCGTTTGCGGGACGTTCGAGCCCCACAGGATCAGAAAGTTGGAATTATACCAGTCGGCGCTTTCGGCGACGTCGGTCTGCTCACCCCACGTCTGAGGGCTGGCTGGTGGCAGATCGCAATACCAGTCATAGAACGAACCGGTTACGCCTCCGATGAGTTGCAGATAGCGCGCACCGGCTGCATATGAAACCATCGACATCGCAGGAATGGGTGAGAAGCCGAACACGCGGTCCGGTCCCCATTGCTTAACTGTGTGGGCATTCGCAGCCGCGATTATTTCGTTGACCTCATCCCACTTGGCACGGACAAACCCGCCCATGCCGCGGCGCGTGACGTAGTCCGCTCGCTTTGCCGGATCGTCCTGAATGGACTTCCATGCGGCGACCGGCGCCATGGTCTTGCGAGCCGCCCGCCATGCTTTGAGCAGGCGCGCACGTATCAGCGGATATTTCACGCGGTTCGCCGAGTAAAGATACCAGCTATAGCTCGCACCGCGCGAACATCCTCGAGGTTCGTGGTTTGGCAAATCGTCCCGTGTGCGCGGGTAGTCTGTCTGCTGAGTTTCCCAAGTGACGATCCCGCCTTTCACATAGATTTTCCAGGAGCAAGACCCGGTGCAATTCACGCCATGCGTGGAGCGCACGATTTTGTCGTGGCGCCACCGGTTGCGGTAAGCTTCTTCCCAGCTTCGATCCTCATCATTGAGAACGCCATGACCACTGGAAAAGGTTTCAGTCTGTCGCCGGAAGAAAGTCAGTCTGTCGAGAGTATGGCTCATGGAAGTATTTCCTTTCAGGCGGCGGCTGGTGCCGGTTCGAGGCGCTGACGGCGTTCCGCATCAAAGAGGAGACCGCCGGGCCGCGCATAGACGAACCAGGTGATGAGAAGGCAGGAGACATAGAAAGCGAGGAAGCCATACAGCGCGGGAGCTGCGCTGCCGGATGCAGCGAGTGACATCCCGAAACTCTTCGGAATGAAGAAGGCCCCATACGCGGCAATGGCGCTGGTAAAGCCGGTGATTGCCGCGCTTTCCTTTTCAGCCTGGCGCAGGCGGTCAGCCTCGTTCATCCCAGGTTCGAGACGGTTGATCTCCTGGCGCATGATTGCGGGGATCATCTGGAATGTCGACGCATTGCCGACGCCCGTCGCAAAGAACAAGACGATGAAGGAGATAAAGAAGCCGACGAAGGCGCCCGGCGCTTCCTTATTCTCGAGGAAATAAAGAACACTGACGGTGCCCGCCATCATCAGAAGGAAGACCACGAGCGTTACCCGCGCTCCGCCGAACCGGTCTGAGATCCAACCCGTGAGCGAGCGGGAAAGGGCGCCAACCAATGGTCCGAGAAATGCGATCTGCAGGACATTCACGTCCGGAAATTGCGTTTTGGTCAGTAGCGGGAAGGCCGCTGAGAAGCCAATGAAGGATCCGAAGGTACCGGTGTAGAGCCAGCACATGATCCAGTTTTGCTTGCGCTTGAAAATCACAGCCTGATCCGAGAAGGACGCCTTTGCGCTCGACAGATCGTTCATCCCGAACCATGCGGCGAAGGCACTCGCGATGATAAAGGGCACCCAGACGAAGCCCGCATTCTGGAGGAAGAGTTCGCCGCCATCCTCAGTGACCTGCGGCTGACCACCAAGGAAACCGAACACTCCTATGGTAATGACCAGCGGCACAATGAATTGCATGGCGCTGACGCCCAAGTTTCCAAGACCGGCGTTTACGGCGAGCGCATTGCCCTTTTCACGCTTCGGGTAGAAAAAGCCGATGTTCGACATAGACGACGCAAAATTGCCTCCGCCCAGTCCGCAAAGCAGCGCAAGCGCGAGCATGATCCAGTAGGGAGTTTCAGGATTCTGAACGGCGAAGCCTATCCCAAGCGCTGGGAGCATGAGCGACCATGTTGTCAACGTCGTCCAGAGCCGTCCGCCGAAGACCGGCACCATGAAGCTGTAGAAAATTCTAAGTGTGGCCCCCGACAGGCCCGGAAGTGCGGCGAGCCAGAAGAGTTGGTCCGTCGTGTAGGCAAATCCGATCTGCGGCAGCTTAGCGACAACCACCGACCATACCATCCAAACGGCAAAGGACAGAAATAGCGCCGGAATCGACAGCCAGAGATTTCGGCGGGCAATGGACTTTCCTGTTGCCTCCCAGAATTGCGTATCTTCCGGGCGCCAGTCCTGGATAAGCGTCGGCGCCAGCGCACGCCCCTGACGCTCACCGTGGATTGGCTGCATTTCCGGCAGCTGCGGCAGCGCATCGAGTGTTTCGCCAGCGGCTTCGCGTTCCATATGCCGGATAGCAAGGTGCATCCAGATCAGCGAGGCCGCCACAATAACGAAGAGCAGCATGAAGCAACTCGTCCACACCCCTGTGAGATCGTTCAGCAGACCAAAAAGGATGGGCAGGACGAAGCCACCAAGACCGCCCATCAGGCCAACAAGGCCTCCTACGGCGCCGACATCCTTCGGGTAGTAGACAGGAATGTGCTTGTAGACCGCCGCCTTGCCGAGGCTCATGAAGAAACCCAGGACAAAAATCGCTATCACGAATGTTATCGGCCCAGTGGCGAGCCGGAAGCTGATCGGTCCCCTCACGCCATCGACGACATAGGAGGTCGGTGGATAGGAGAGGAAGAATGTCACAACGACCGAGACAAGGAACGTCCAGTACATGACCGAGCGCGCTCCGACCCGGTCTGAAAGGTGCCCTCCATAGATCCGGAATATCGATGCGGGTATCGAGTAGGCCGCCGCAAGCATGCCGGCTGTTTTAACATCGAAGCCGTAAACGCCGATCAGGTAGCGCGGCAACCAGAGCGCCAGCGCAACGAAGGCGCCGAACACGAAGAAATAATACAGCGAGAAACGCCAGACCTGGATATTGCGCAGGGGTTCGAACTGCGAGGCAAAACTGCGGGGCTTCACGCCCGTGCGGCGGCGTTCTGCAAGTTCCGGATCATCTGACGTCAGGAAGAAGAAAACGAGCGCAACAAGAACGAGGCCGATTGCCCAGACATTCGCAACACCTTTCCAGCCCATCGACGCCATGACGATCGGTGCCGCAAACTTAGTGACCGCAGCGCCGACATTGCCTGCACCGACAATTCCCAAAGCGGCGCCTTGCCGCTCGGGCGGGAAGAACTTCGAGACGTATGTGATGGATACTGAAAAAGATCCGCCCGCTATGCCGATACCAAGCGCCGCTATCAGGAACTCCGGATAGGTTGTCGCGAATGTCAGAAGCCAGGTCGCGAGCGCAGACAGCAGCATCACAACAAGGTTGACAATGCGCCCACCGAATTGGTCGGCCCATATCCCCAAGACCAGTCGTGAGAGTGAACCAGTCAGTATGGGCGTTCCCACAAGAAGGCCGAATTCGGTCTCAGAGAGGCCGAGCTCCTTCTGGATCTGCAGTCCCAGGATGGCGAAGATCGTCCAGACGGCAAAGCAGGCAGTGAAAGCGAAAGTCGTCAGGCTTAGTGCGCGGTTCGCACCTCTGCCAGGGAGTGTTGTAGAAAGCGGCATAAGGCCCCCGTCTCGAAATAGGTTTCGGAATTCCAGACGAAGGGGTGTCAGCTGAAAGAAACGATCGCCTTGATATTTGTGAAGCGGCGTCTTGCCGGATGTTCGCCGGTGCACGCTGCTTGAAATCAATCTTCATGGACGTGACCAAGCAGCGTTGAAAGCCTGACCTGCGTGGTCTCTGCACGCGGACGCGGTCAAGCTTTTGATTGACATTTGTCAAGCGCGGCTTATCCCTGTGAACCAACCGCAAAATTGATCATCTTGAGCCGCAGGGTTTGACTACCGGACTGCAATCCGGGGGCCTCAGGGAGGGACCATGACCATTCGGAATTCTGACGCTGAACGCGTCCGGAACATTTCTTTCTTCAAGAGCGCCGATGATCCGACTTTCAGCAAGGCGATGAATGGTGCTTTCCTTCAGCGCTTTCCCGCAAATACAACGCTGCTGATGGAGGGAGACTCCGTCGATTTTCTCTACATCCTGTTGGAGGGTACCGTAGAGTTGGGAGCAGGATGGAAGTCGAAAGACACAACGCTTGCGATTCTTCGGCCCGTTTCGACCTTCATCCTGGCTGCCGTGGTGCTCGAATCAGATGCACTCATGAGCGCCGTCACCCTGGAACGTTCAGAGATTCTGATGGTGCCGGGCGACTCCCTGCGCCGCTCGATGAAAGAAAATGCGGCTTTCGGGTTTGCCGTTTCTGAAGAGCTTGCGGGCTGCTATCGCGGCCTCGTTCGCTCAATCAAGAACCACAAACTCCGGGATTCAACGGAGCGACTCGCAAACTACTTGCTGACTCAACGCGCCCGTCAGGGCAACAAGCCCGAGATTGTGCTTCCTCATGAAAAGCGTGTGCTGGCCGCTCTCCTTGGCATGACCCCGGAAAATCTGTCGCGCGCGTTTTCAAAGCTTTCTGACAAAGGTGTCAGCGTTGAAGGCGCCAGTGTCAGGCTGGACAATGTGGCCGCTCTGGAGCGTCTCGCACGGCCAACCCCGCTGATCGACAACCACTACGCTCAAGATTGCAATACAATGGGCAAGGCGTTCACGGAACGTCAGCAAGGCGTTCTGGACCAGAAAAAGGCTTAACCTCCGGTCTGGGCGAGGTTTGTCGTGTCCCCGGGATTGGCGCTATGCAGATTGTGTGATGCGGGTTTGACTGACAGGGCTTCGAGGATACGGCGCCTCAGCGCTTCAGTGTCGGCATCGGATTGAAGCAGGTCTCGCAAGTCACGCCCCCCTTGTCCGAAAAGACATAATCTGAGCTGACCGCGCGCAGTCACGCGCAGCCGGTTGCAGCCGTCGCAAAACCCCGGTCCATAAGGCGCAATCAATCCTATCCTGCCCGCGTAGTCGGGATGGGTAAATTCCATCGCCGGGCCATCATCCTCGCCGCGCTGCCGAGGTGTCCAGCCATTCGCTTCAAGCCATTGACGCAGCCCCCTGCCACTTACATGCTGGCTTTCAAAGAACGCTTTGTTGTCACCTGTCCTCATCAACTCAATGAAACGGACAGCGATAGGCCGTTTACGGACGAATTCGGCCCAGGTTGAGAACCCTTCCGCAAGCCCGTCCCGAAGAAGTACCGCGTTCACCTTGACAGTTTTCAAGGGAAGGATCAGGGCGCGCTCAAGTCCGGCAAGGACATCATCCAGCCGGTCATGTCCGGTGATGCGATGAAACATGTCACGGTCAAGCGAATCGATACTGACATTCAGGTTCGTCAGCCCGGAGCCGACCCAGTCATCGACATGGCGGGACAGGTTCCATCCATTCGTGGTCAGGGCAACTTTACCGATCCCATGCTGCGCCGCAATGCGTGCAATCAATTGCGTCAGATCCTTGCGGACTGTGGGTTCTCCCCCAGTCAGCCTAACTTTTCGGATACCAAGGCCTGTAAACGCACGGACAAGCCGCTCGATCTCATCGGTTGCAAGAAACTCCATGGACCCGGTTTTGCGGTAGCCCTCCGGCAGACAATAGGTGCAGCGAAAATTACAGACTTCCGTCACCGAAAGCCGCAGATAACTGAACCTGCGCCCGAAAGCGTCCGCCGCGACTGCGTCGGCATATGACATCGCATGGCTCCTTTCCAAGCACGGGAGGCGGCAGGGTTTCCCGCTGCCACCCTCGGCCGGGCCGCCATGGCACCTGAAATAGGATGCTTTAGACGGATCGGCTCGGAGCGAATTTCAGAAAAGGGTATCCAGCGTTCCGAGTGGGGTCTTTGACGCTCTCGCGCCTGCGGATTGATCGCAATCAAGTGACTGGCGGGGACCCGTCAAGTCAGCCGGTCAGGCCGTGGGGCCAGCAATCTTGGTCCATAGAGAGCGGCAAAGAGCAAAAACGCGCCTGCCCAAAGTCCGCCAGCGACATGATTTACGCTCGCCTGAAGGGAGGTGTCCAGAAACGGGGCAGCAACGCGAATGATGGCTCCCAGATTGACGGCGATGTAAATCAGGACTGTGCCCCAGCCCGCGTGCAGTACATGGCCCGTATGACCGAGGCTTGCCCGGCTCATGACGGCCAGTGTCATTACGCCGACAGCACCGGCGCCCGCCGCATGGAGGCCCGCGACGCGCGGAACACCTGCAGGGAAGAAACCGCTCAGACCGAGCAGTAGAAGCGCCAGCGCAGCCCAGGCGTATCCAATATGCAGAATGGTCACGAGCGGTTCAGCAAGCGTGCGGTGCCCCTGCCACCTGGTGAGGCGAATGGCATTCAGAATGCCCGCCAGACCAAGCAGGCCGGATGCAAAGGCAACATCTTCGACCACCGCCCATGCCGCCAGGGCCGCCAGCGAGACAAGCAGAACGACCCCGTCAAACCGGTCAAATGAAGCCGGCATCGCGCCGCCTCGTTTGGCGAGCCAGTTGCGAGTGAAACTCGGCGTGATACGCCCGCCGATCAGAAGAATCAGAAAGATAAGTGCGGCAAGTCCTGTCCGGATAGCAAGCTGTGGGAGGCCGCCGCTGACAAACGCGCTCCAGTGAAACCCGACATTGGCGAGAGCGAGCAGTGTGACGGCGCCGGCAACTTTCAGGTTTCGGGTGTTTTTGCCAGCGATCACTTCGCGCCAGATCAGACCTGCAAATACGATGAGAAAAATGCTTTCGATTGCCCCCGCCAACCAGACCGGGTCCGACTGGAACAGCATGGCAATACGTCCAACAAGCCAGAGCGCCACTAATGCGACAAGCGGCAGCCCGCAAACCGGCAACCGGCCCGTCCAGTTCGGCACAGCCGTAAGAAGGAACCCCGCGACAATTGCTGAACCATAACCGAACACCATTTCGTGAACGTGAAATGTCAGGCCCGCCTCAATGGGCATCGCATCGGAACCGAGTGCGTAGGTTGCGATCCATAGCGGTATGGCGGTAGCTGCCCAGATCGCGCCCAATAAGAAGAAAGGGCGCAGGCCGAGACTGAACAGAGGAGGCCCTCGGTAAGCACGAATCTGTTCAGCGCTCGTCGCCATTCAGGATTTCCCTTTTCCGTTTAACCGCATTTCGAATGGCCGCATTCGAGACAGGTGTCGCATCCCTCTTTCCGGATAAGTGCCTTCTGACCGCATTTAGGACAGCAGGCTGCATCCTGGCGGCTAACCGGCTCGCTGGCGCTGGCGCCCGTCATGCCGAGATGCTCAGCCACGATACGCCCTATGGCAGCAGGTAGAGATGGCACATAGCGCCCCTCCATGAATGCCCCGCCCTGCGGATCGAACACGGCCTGAAGCTCCTCGGCGACAAAACTGACATCACCTCCGCGGCGAAAGACGGCAGAAATCATCCGCGTCAGCGCAAGCGTCCAGGCATAGTGATCCATGTTCTTGGAATTGACGAAAATCTCGAACGGTCGCGGCCCCTGCTCCGTTTCTGTATCATTGATTGTGACATAGACAGCGTGCGCGCTTTGCGGCCACTTCAATTTGTACGTGGCACCTTCGAGTTTGCGCGAGCGCGGCATCAGCGCCGTCTCCTGCTGAAGTGTTGCGGGCTGCGCCGTTTCTACAGAGAGCACAGACCCGGTGATGGCATTCGGCCGATACGTTGTCAGCCCCTTGCATCCGAGACGGTATCCCTGACGATAGATGTCCTTGAAGGCATCGAAACTGATGTCTGCCGGACAGTTCACGGTCTTCGAGATCGAACTGTCCACGAAGCGCTGGGCGGTAGCCTGCATGCAAAGATGATCCTGAGGCGTCAATGTCTGCGCACTGACGAACAAGTCTGCCGGCGGCGGAGAATCACCATTTAGCCTGCGCCAGACACGAAGCGCATAATCGGTAACGGGCTCTTCCAAGGTCGAACCGTCAGCTTGGCGGACTTTCCGGGAATAGGAGAAGGCAAAGACGGGCTCGACACCAGATGAAACATTATCGGCAAGTAGCGATGTTGTGCCTGTCGGGGCAATAGATGTGAGACAGCCATTGCGAAGTCCATGGTCAGCAATCAGCGCACGTGTTTCGGCATCAAGTTCCATCAGGTTAGGCCGATTCAGAACGGCCTTGTTGTATAGCGGATAGGTTCCCTTCTCTGCAGCGAGGCGTGCGGATGTGCGATAGGCCGCGCCTTTGATGGCGCCCATCCAGCGCTCTGTCAGCGCAACGGCCCGTTCCGATCCGTAGGCTGCGCCGCAGAAGATCAGGGCGTCAGCAAGCCCCGTGATCCCCAGCCCGAGCCTGCGTTTCGCGCGGGCCTCGTCGCGTTGCTGTTCCAAGGGAAAGCGCGAAATGTCGATGACGTTATCGAGAAAGCGAACTGCAGTTTCCGTCAGTGCTTCGAGTTCGGTCTGGTCGATGCCGGCATCCACTTCAAACGGCAAGGAGACAAGGCGCGCCAGATTGATTGACCCCAGCAGGCACGCGCCATATGGCGGTAGCATCTGCTCACCGCAGGGATTAGATGCTGAAATGGTCTCGATGTCAGCGAGATTGTTGAGCGCGTTGACACGGTCGATGAAGATCACGCCAGGTTCTGCTGCGTCATAGGTAGCGCGCATCAGCCGGTCCCAGAGGTCCGCAGCGGGAAGTGAGCGATAGAGCTGTCCATCGAAGCTGAGCGTCCAGTCCCCACCTGCTTCGAGCGCGCTCATGAACGCGTCGGTCACCAGGACCGAGAGATTGAAATTGCGGAACCGCGCGCTGTCTCGTTTGGCATCAATGAATGCTTCAATATCCGGATGATCGATCCGAAGGCAGCCCATCATGGCCCCGCGCCGCTGGCCAGCAGACATGATCGTCCGGCACATGGCGTCCCAGGTGTCCATGAAGGAGAGCGGGCCTGAAGCCTGCGCTCCCACTCCCAGAACAGGTGCGCCCAGCGGGCGGATCGTGGAAAAATCCATCCCGACCCCACCGCCTTGCTGCAGCGTAATTGCAGATTCACGCAGATGTTCGAATATCCCGGGCAGACTGTCCGGGATTGCTCCCATTACGAAACAGTTGAAGAGGGTAACGTTACGAGCCGTGCCCGCGCCCGCCAGGATCCGTCCTGCCGGAATAAACCGGAAATCTGTAAGCGCCTCGCGGAACCGCGCCCGCCAGATCTTGCGGCTCGACGGCTTCTCTGCCTTGGCGACGGCATCAGCAACGCGCTCAAGCGTCGCGGCGAGGTCGGTATCTTCGCCTGCCTCGGAGC
>DNFL01000167.1:0-6993 GCA_003486945.1 Hyphomonas sp.
TCGTCGATCATGCCGGGCAAGGTGAACCCCACTCAGTGCGAAGCCCTGACCCAGGTCTGCGCCCACATCCTCGGCAACAACACCGCCATCGCATTCGCAGGCTCACAGGGCCATTTCGAACTCAACGTGTTCAATCCGATGATGGCCTACAACTTCCTGCAGTCCGTGCGCCTGCTGGCCGATGCCTCGGTCAGCTTCACCGAGAACTGCGTCGTCGGCATCGAGCCGCGCCTCGACAATATCCAGCGCGGCCTCGAAAACTCGCTGATGCTGGTGACGCCGCTGAAGGAGAAATATGGCTACGACCTGGCCGCAAAAGTCGCCAAGAACGCCCACAAGAACGGCACGACCCTGAAAGTCGAAGCCCTCAAGCTCGGAATTTCCGAGGCAGACTTCGACGCCATCGTCCGCCCGGAAAAGATGATCGGGCCGGATCCAGTTTAAGGCAGAATGACAGCAGCGCCGGACATCCTGCCTTTCCTGAAGGGCTTTCTCAGCCAGTGGGCGCGGTCGGATTTCACGCTGGACGGCGCTGCTTTCACCTGCGCGGAACAGTACATGATGTGGCGCAAGGCGGGCCTGTTCGGTGACGACCTGATGGCCGGGAAAATTCTCGCCGCGACAGAGCCGCACGACCATAAACGGCTGGGCCAGGCGGTGCGCGGCTTCGATCAGGCCGTGTGGGACGCGGAGAAAGTTACCATCATGACGGCCGGCACGCGCGCGAAGTTCGGCCAGAATGCAGGGCTCGCCCGCAAACTCGACTCAACAGGGACGGCCATCCTTGTTGAAGCCAATCCCCGCGATTTCGTCTGGGGCGCCGGTCTGGCCGCCGATGATCCTGACATTCTGGATCCGGCAAGATGGCGGGGTCAGAACCTTCTCGGGCAGATCCTGGTGCAGGTCCGCGGCGAGTTGCGCGGCTCCAGCCATGCGCTACGTCATTGACGTCTGCGATCAGGTCTGCGGATTTGCGTGGTGTGTTGCGAAAGCTGAGTCCTCGGGAAGAGTTTTCGCAGCAGCCACAGCCATGCACGCAGAGCCGCCCACGGCGCCCAATGCCATGCGTGTGCGAATGGGTCGGGCGGCATTCTGCAGCAAACACTCAAGTGCCTGTTTCCGAACTCAGCTCAAAAAACATTTGATCCGTGTCAGGATGATTGAGTGCGCATGGCAGCCATGCGCGATTTCCCATAATTCAACGTTGACATGAGTCCGGCCTTGAATGAGCTTTTTGGTCAAGGGGGACGATGGGCGTCTCCCGGCAAAACGAAAAGCAGTACTGAACATGTCAGGGTCATCTGAGACTCCACGGGGCTGGGAACCCAGGGGGGCAGAGACCGGAAAACCGATGCCTGCAAAGCCGGAAGAGGGAGCAAAGACTCCCCGGAAACGCAAGCAGGCGCCGCGCAAGGCCACAACAGCGAGCAGCCGGCAAAAAGCTCCGTCTGCCAACAAAAAGACAGCCGCGAAGAAGAAGCAGAAAGCGCTCAAGGCAGGTGACAGCCTGCTGCTCGGCTGGGAACTTGAAGATACGCGCAGCCCGCTTGGCTTCCGCGAGGCCGAAGCCACAACAGATACGGAAGGCAAACCGATCTGGCTGAGCGGCGAAGGCCATATGATCACGATTGCACCGACCGGAGCCGGCAAGGGGCGCGGGGGATTGATCCCCAATCTCCTGACCTATGAGGGTCCTGCCATCGTCATCGACCCGAAAGGCGAGGCCTGTCACATCACAGCGCAGCATCGCCGCGATATGGGCCACAAGGTGCACGTCATCGATCCGTTCCAGGTGATTTCGCTGGAAACGGACAGCCTGAACCCGATGGATGCCTTCGCCATTCCCGGCATCGATCCGTCAGCGCTGGCGATGGATATCGCCAAGCAATTGTCGGGCGGCGGCAAGATCTCCAAGGACCCGTTTTGGGATATCCGCGGGCATGATCTCGTTGCCGGCGTGATCGCCGCTGTCGCCGCAACGCGTGAACCGGAAGAGCGTAATCTCATTTCGGTTCGCAAGATGCTGAAGAGTGATGACTGCGCCTACACTCTGGCGGTGCTACTGGATCAGAATGGCGGAAAGCTGCCGCCTTTCGCCTATGAGGAAATCTCGAGTTATCTGCAGACCACGGAGGTTACCCGTTCGGGCATCCACGCCACGGCTTGCAGCTATCTCTCGGTGATTGCCTCTATCGCGGCACAGCGCACGGTGAAGACATCGACCATCGACCTCGACGCAGTGCGCCGCGGCGATCCGATGACGATCTATCTCGTCGTGCCGCCGTCGAAGCTCGCGAGCCATGCGCCGCTCTTCCGGCTCTGGACTGCTGCTTTGATGTCTGCGGTTTTGTCCCGTGACGGAGCGTTGCCGAAGCATCGCACGCTGTTCGCCATCGATGAATGCGCACAGCTCGGCGATTTCGGCATGCTGGCGATGGTTTACACGCTGGCGCGCTCCTATGGTATGCGGGTGTGGTCCTTTTTTCAGGACCTCGCGCAGATCAAGCGTGTGCTTCCTGAAGAATGGTCCACGGTGCTCACCAATGCGGCGGCGATCCAGGTCTTCGGGGTTCCGAACCATCTGATGGCGTCGGACCTTGCTCCGGTGTTGGGGGATTTCTCCGAAGACACGCTGCGCCGTCTCGACCGGGCAAACCTGGCCGTGCAGGCGGCCGGCAAGCAAGGCATCATCGCCCGCCGGGCGGACTATCTGAAAGACCCTGAATTCCAGGGCCTTTACAAACCCCATCCGCTGCTCGGCGGGCTGGGTCTCTGAAACCGGTCATTGCCTGTCGCGGCTTGCTTCCTACATGCAAGGCAGCGGCAGGCAATCTACTCCGGAGGGGCAACCCATGACCATGATCATTCTCATCCGCAGCGCCTTGCTGGCCGTGCTGATCATCGGCGCGGGTCTCGCCTCAGCCTCTGCCGGAGAAGGCAAGGAGGACAAGGAAGCGCGCCAGCGCCTCGCCGTCTCCGAACACGAAGCCGCGGAGATTGCGGCGGCTGAAGGCGTCACCGAGATCCTCGAGATCAAGGTGAAGCGCGGTCAGTGGAAGATCGAGGGCACGAACGAGGATGGTCGCAAGGTTGAAATCCTCATTGACGGCGACAGCGGCGAAGTCGTGAAATTCGAAACCTACTAGGCGCGCAGGTTGTGCGCATCGCTTATGCGTACCACCCAAACGGATAGCAGCGC
The DNA here is from genome assembly GCA_003486945.1 of Hyphomonas sp. Lineage (GTDB taxonomy): Bacteria > Pseudomonadota > Alphaproteobacteria > Caulobacterales > Hyphomonadaceae > Hyphomonas. The sequence continues at coordinate 3,200 of DNFL01000167.1, forward strand.
GGGGGCGGCCCTGATGGCCAGTAAAGTCCGGGTCAGTGAGACCTCCGACGGAGCTGTCGTCTCTGAAGTCAAGGCACTGGAATTGAGCCAGCCAGAGGTGTCTGAAAAGGCAATTGCGGACCAGATCCGTGTTGTACACATGCGCCAGTGGACAGAAGAGAACCGGGCCGCGCTGCAAGCCTCGGCCAGAATTATTGAGGAAAAGGGACTATGGTCCAACGGCCTGCGGTAATTCTGACAGTCCTGCTGACGCGGGCCGGGCGGGCAGTTAGAGTGTGGCCAGAGAATCACTCCCTCCAGAAAGGTGCGCAGCCATGACCAAGGCTCCCGTCGGCTCGAAAGCCAATCCGTCCCAGTTCGATATCCTCGCCAAGCTGGCCGAGGACGAGCCCTATTTCGTCATCCGCGCCAACGACCCGCTCTCTTCGGCGCTGGTCGAGTTGCACGCCTATATCGGGGCCGGACAGTCGGGCGCCGCGCACAACAAGCTCGCCGAAATCATGGCGCTGACGGCCGCCAAGCCGCCGCGCCCGGCCTCCAGCCCGAAATACCGCGAGACCTTCGCCATTTCGCTGGCGATGGAACAGTGGCGCGAAACGCACAAGGCATGATGCTCGCCCCGCTGACGCTGGAAAACGCGCATGTGCGCCTGCGTCCGTTTGTGCCGGACGCGGACGGGGTGGAGCTGCATGCGCTGGCGGCGCGGGCGCCGGAGATTTTCCGGCTCTGGTCGTTTCGCGGGCCCGGTGATTGGGTGGGCGACTGGATCGAGACGATCCGTAAGCGGACGAAGAATGGCTCGATGATCGCCTTCGCGGTGACCCGGCCCGGCGATGGGGCCTTCATCGGCATCACCAGCTTTCTTGATCCCAGCGAGATCAACAAATCGGTCGAGATCGGCATGACCTGCTATGCGCCGGAAGCGCAGGGTACGGCGGTCAATCCGTCCTGCAAATACCTGCTGATGCGCCACCTGTTCGAAGACTGGGGTGCGCGGCGCGTGCAGTATCAGGTCGACAACCGCAATGAACGCTCGAAGGCCGGCGTCCTGAAACTCGGTGCAAAGCACGAAGGCGTCCTGCGCAACCACCGCACCCTGCCGGACAGCTTCGTGCGCGACACCGCCTTCTTCTCAATCCTCGACCGCGAATGGCCTGACGTGAAGGCGCGGCTGGAAGCGAGGCTCGCGGCTGCATGACCACGCCGATCAATCTCAACAAGGCCCGAAAGGCGAAGGCGAAAGCCGAGGCGCAGCAGCGCGCGAAAGAGAACCGCGCCAAGTTCGGTCAGCCGAAATCCGCGCGGAAACTCGAGGCGGCAAAGGCCGAAAAACAGGCGCGGGAGACAGAGGCGCACCGCCTTCGTCCGCCGGGCAGCAAAGATAGTTAAAAAAGCGTTGACACGCGGCCCCGGCCTTGCACTTCTCACGCCCGAGTGTGCCAGCGTGGGAGTAGGGCCGTGGCGAAGAATGTCCTGATCAAGACTGTATTCTGCCTTGTCTCGTTCGCCGCCGGAATCGCCTGGGGCATCGCCGCTGAAGCCTGGGCTGCCGGAATGCCGCTCGTCAGCGTGTTTCAGGTCTGAGACGCGTCACGGCCTCATCGGTCGCCTCAATCGCTCCATCGATCATTTTTTCTTCATAGCGTCCGCGTGACACACGGCTGAGCGCGTCGAAGATCGGTTTGGCGTCCTTGTCTTTCAGCAGCGGAATTTGCCGGGCAAGGTCAGCGGCGCGGGCATACTGCGCATGTGCGCCCGCGAGATTGCCGCGCGCCTCCATGCACGCTGCCTGATTGTGAAGGATGCCCGGGGCGCTCGGCCATGCGGTCGCCAGTTCATCCCACTGCGCACAGGCGCCGATGAAATGTCCGCTCTTGGTCGCTTTCACGGCTGCTGCAAAGCGCGGGTCGCCGGCTTCCTCGCCTGTCAGCGGCTTGGTGACGATCTCGGCACGGAAGGTTGCCATGTAAGGCGCGATGTCGGTCCGGAACTGTGCGACAGCGGCGGGCACCGCCTGCGCGATCATGCCATACGGCGCCGACCAAGGATCATAGATTTCCTGCTCCGTTGGCCCGAAGCTGCCTTCGGGAAGGTCCGTGCCCCAGACTTCCTTGATGTCGAAACAGTCCTGCTGCTCTGCTGCGCCGCCCTGCGTTGATGTGAACACACGCCGGCCGGAAGCATAGTCGATCAGGTGTGCGGTGACGGCGACATCGACGATATCGCGAATGCAGCGCTGCTCGATCGTGGCGCGCCGCTCGCAGTCGAAGATGCCGTCATACTCCACACAGCGGCGCACACGGTTGTAGGTGATTTCGGCGCGGTAGCCAGTCACTTCGACCCCGCCTTCGTAGATGCCCTGCGGCCTGTCGCTGTCGATTACATTGAACCAGGGCCGGCCTTCCAGCTCGGCAGACTGTAGCAGCGCGTCGAACTCCTGCTCCGCGACTTCCCCGGCAGGTCCGCCAAAGCGGCCGGTGACGACATCTGTATAGTCGAGCGCCTGCGGATAGTTGGGCGCTGCGCGGCTGACATAGTCATATCCCGGCGTCGCGCAGGCGGCGGCGAGGACCAGAAGTCCCGCAGACACAATCCGTTTCATCTTGATCCCCGCTGAAGTCACCCTTTAGCCGTGCCGCCGCAAAGCCGCGACGTCAATGGTTGACGCCCGGGGACCAGCGCCCCACCTCTCCGCCCGGAAGCGAGAGGACAATCCCGACATGACGCGCACCCTGTTCACGCCGTTCCGGCTGAAAAACCTTGAACTCAAGAACCGTATCGTGATGGCGCCGATGACGCGATCCCGGTCGCCGGGCGGGGTGCCGGGGGAGGATGTGGCGGATTATTACGCCCGCCGCGCGGCCGCCGATGTCGGCCTCCTGGTCACGGAAGGCACGACGGTTCGCCGGGGTGGTTCTTCGAACGATCCGAACATTCCGAACTTCTACAAGGCCGACGCGCTGGATGGCTGGGCCCGCGTCGTCTCGAAGGTGCACGCCCATGGCGGCGCCATCGCCCCGCAGATCTGGCACCAGGGCATGGTGCGCAAGACCGGCACGGGCCCCAATCCCGATGCGCCCACCGACAGCCCGTCGGGCCTCACCCATACCGGCAAGCAGGTGCTGCCCGAGCCGACCACTGCCGAGGTGGAAGATATGGTGCTCGCCTATGCCGACGCCGCCGCCGACGCCAAACGCCTGGGCTTTGACACGCTGGAGATTCACGGCGCACACGGCTACCTTATCGACCAGTTCTTCTGGGACGCGATGAACAAGCGCTCAGATCGCTATGGCGGCGGCCTGATCGAGCGCGCCAGCTTCGGCGGCGACATCATTCGCGAGATCCGCAAGAAGGTCGGCCCGGATTTCCCGATAATCCTGCGCTATTCGCAATGGAAACAGCAGGACTATACCGCCCGCCTCGCGCCGACGCCGCAGCAGCTGGAAGCCTTCCTCAAGGTCTTCGTGGATGCGGGCGTGGACGCACTGCACGTCTCGCAGCGCCGCTACTGGGAACCGGAATTCCCGGAGATTGACGGGCCGAACGGCCTCAATGGCGCCGGCTGGGCGAAGAAACTTACGGGCCTGCCGACGATCACCGTCGGCTCGGTTGGTCTGAACGGCGATTTCGAAAAATCCTTTGTCGGCGAAGGCGCCCCGCAGCGCTCGCTCGACGATCTCGACGTGGCCACAGGTGATCGGGTCGAAGGAGCCAGGATACACGGCCGTGAGCGGGCGTGATGGATCTGGCAAGTCGCCGAGGTCGGAAGAGCGTCGGGTGGGGGAAGAGGGTAG
>DNFL01000167.1:7105-7501 GCA_003486945.1 Hyphomonas sp.
GCAGCGCTCGCTCGACGATCTCGAAGCGCGCCTCGATAAGGGTGAGTTCGACCTCGTCGCGGTGGGGCGCGCCATCCTTCAGGACCCAGAATGGGCCAAGAAGGTAAAAGAGGGCCGCTTCGCTGACCTGCGCGACTATGACGGAAAGGCGCTGGCGACGCTGTACTAGGCAGGCCCTCTGCCGAACACCTGCGCGCCGATCATCGCGGCGAAGGCGATCACCGGCAGGAGCTGCGTGATCAGCAGGCTGCGCTGGATGGCACGTTCGTCGGCGGCGGTCAGCGTTGGCGCTTCGCCGCGTTCCGGCCAGTCCGGGCGCGAGGTGCCGAGCAGGGTGAGGAACCCGCCCTTGCCTTCGGCCATCGGCATGGGGTTCAGCCGCATGCCGGCCCGCTT
>DNFL01000284.1:0-2079 GCA_003486945.1 Hyphomonas sp.
TCGAACACGTCCTCGTCGCGGTTGCCTGACCAGTAGAAGAGCGTCAGCCCGTCGCCCTGCCGGATCGTCTTTCCACGGAGGGAATAGTCCTGCGTCGCGGTGCGCATAAAATGCTTCACCGGCGTCACCCAGCGGATCATCTCCTCCACGGCATTTGGTAGCAGCGAAAGATCATTCTTCAGCTTTGCCATCTGCTCTGGCCGGCGGATAAGTTCCAGCAGGCCGCCGGAAGCGGTTGAGCTCGTCGTATCATGCCCGGCGGTAGCGACGATGATGTAGTAGCTCATCGCTTCACGCTCACCGATCGGCGCGCCGTCGATCTTGCCATTGGCAATCACGCTGGCGAGGTCATCGGTTGGATTTGCGCGGCGCGCCTCGGTGATCGCGCCGAAATAGGCGAACAGTTCCTGCGCTGTCTGCAACAGGTTCACGCCCTGATCGCTGGTCATCGAGGCGCCGTCATCTGCGACATTCTCGCTTTCCGCCGCGACGTCCGGATCGCCGGGGCCGAAGATTTCCTGCGTCATCTTCATGATGAACTTTTCATCCGACCGCGGAATACCGAGGATCGAATTGATTACGCGCAGCGGATACCAGAGCGCTACTTCCTTTACAAAATCGCACTCGCCGCCAAGGCTCGCCATATGGTCGACATGCTCTTTGGCGAGCCCGGCAATGCGCTCTTCCAGCTTGCGCAAGTTGGGCGGCATGAACCAGCCTTGCGTCAACGCGCGCAGCTTCATGTGAACCGGGTCATCAAGGTCTACCAGTGTGCGGAAAAGGTGTGTGTCGCCGGTCATGGACTTGATCCATTCCTCGCCGGCAATCGGGCTCAGATAAGTGCGTGCGCTGTTGATGAAGATGTTATGCTGACGCTCGATCTCCAGTATGTCGGCCTGCTTGGTCACCGACCAGAACGGGCGAAAGCCTTCCGGCTCTGTCCAGTGCAGCGGATCCTCCTGGCGCAGCTTGCGGTAGACCTCGTGAACTTCCTCGCTCGCATAGAGGTCCGGATGGACAATCTCGTCATCCAGTCGCCCCCGCTTGAACCCGGCAAAGGGTGTCAGCGCGCCTTCATCTGCCATGTCTTTCCTCCCGGCACTTTGTGCTCAGGCGGGAGAGTGGCCGCTTGCCCCAAGGGGCGTCAAGCGGAAGTCGAAGCGCGCCCTAAAGCCGCTCGAACGCCGCCGTGAAATGCCGCATCATCGGCGGTTCCTTCACGATCCGCATGCCGCGCAGCTTGTCCTTCTCTGCGGCAACTTCTTCGAGCACTTCCACGACATAATCCGCATGGCTCTGCGTGTAGACGCGGCGAGGCATGGCGAGGCGGACGAGATCCATGGCGCCAGGGGCTTCGCTGCCGTCGGGCTTGCGGCCGAACATCACGGTGCCGATCTCGCAGGCGCGGATGCCGCCGGTTTCGTACATCGCGCAGGTCAGTGCCTGGCCGGGATATTGAAGCGGCGGAATGTGCGGCAGGAAAGCGCGCGCATCGATGAACACGGCATGCCCGCCCGCCGGCTTCACCACCGGCACGCCGAGTGCGTCCAGTCGCTCGGCAATGTAGGAATTCGTCCGTACACGGTACCTCAGGTAATCCTCGTCGATGATTTCCTTCAGGCCTTGGGCAATCGCATCCAGATCGCGCCCGGCGAGACCGCCATAGGTGGGAAAGCCCTCGGTCTGGATCAGCAGCGTACGGGCGCGTTCTGCCAGCGCATCATCATTCAGCGCCAGCCAGCCGCCGATATTGGCGAAGGCGTCCTTCTTCGCGCTCATCGTCATGCCATCAGCTACCGAGAAGATATCGCGCACGATATCCTTGATCGCGCGCGCGCCCTGGCTTTCTTCGCGCAGCTTGATGAACCAGGCATTCTCCGCAAATCGGCAGCCGTCGATATAGAACGGCTTGCCATGCGCCTTGGCGAGTGCGGCCGCGCCGCGGATATTCTCGAGGCTCACCGGCTGGCCGCCGCCGGCATTGTTGGTGATGGTCATCATCACGGCGGGGATGCGGTGGCCCTGTTCCTCCAGCACGCTTTTCAGCGCCGCGAGGTCCATGTTGCCCTTGAAGGGGTG
>DNFL01000284.1:2325-2605 GCA_003486945.1 Hyphomonas sp.
GTCCATGTTGCCCTTGAAGGGGTGGTCCAGCGACGGGATACGGCCCTCCGTGATCGGAATATCCAGCGCCTCGGCGCCCATCGCTTCGATATTGCCGCGCGTCGTGTCGAAGTGCGTGTTCGAGGGGATGAGGTCGCCCTTCTTCGCGATCAGCGTGAACAGGAGGTGCTCCGCCGCCCGGCCCTGGTGGGCGGGGATGATGTGGGCGAAGTCCATCAGGTCCTTCACCGCCGCCTCGAACCGGTAAAAGCTCGGCGCCCCGGCATAGCTCTCGTCGCCG
>DNFL01000284.1:2791-3133 GCA_003486945.1 Hyphomonas sp.
GCCCCGGCATAGCTCTCGTCGCCGGTCATCACCGCGCCCCATTGCGCACTGCTCATCGCCGAGGTGCCCGAATCCGTCAGAAGGTCGATGATCACATCGTCCGAATGCAGTTTGAACAGGTTGTAGCCAGCGGCCTTCAGCAGGCCCTCGCGCTCGGCCCGCGTGGTCATGCGGATCGGCTCTACAGACTTGATCCGGAAGGGTTCGATGATGGTTTTCATTGGCGTAAGGCTCCTCGCTATGCCGCGTCCCGGAGGTGCCATATCGGCGCGCACACAGGACGGTGTCTGCGCCGTGGTTGCCTCATCCCCATGAAGAGACCGCGCTCAGCGCCTGTTGCGA
>DNFL01000220.1 GCA_003486945.1 Hyphomonas sp.
TTTTGATCTTAAATTCGACGCTTTTTGTTCGTTAGAATATCATGTCAGCCAGTACCGACGCCAACGCTTTTCTCCTTGAAACGCTACTCTGCCTTCTTCTATTAAGATGGTGAGTTGCTTACGAATTCGTTGCATAGGGATCTCATCTCCAATACGCTCACGCATCTTACTTGAGGAAGAACCTGGATGTCTTTGCAAATCTTCCAGAATCAGAGCCTGGAGCCGATGAGTCTCAATACGAGCAAGGGTTGTCTTGCTCGGAAATTTCATCTTATCCAGCAGATCGGGAGCGACAAAGTAGCGGGTCCCGCTTGTCTTTCCAACCTGCTTGACGATGTTCCATTTCAGAAGCCGCTCGATCCAGCTATTCACTGATGATGTATCCTGCAGCTCCAAGATGTCGGCCAATTGTCGTATGGTCAGCGCCTCATGCTGAACCAGAATGCCCAGCGCTATCCGTTCGCGTTGCGTCAAGTGGTACGCAGCATCCGCCTTAGCCAGAAAATCGATCACTACGGGTTTGATCACGCGCCGGTGAACGATAATTTCAACCCGATCACTTCCCTCACGGACTTCTGGCAGCTTTCGTCCTTGCGAAGTCAGGACTTCGTAAAGCAGATCATAGCCGCTGCCCTCGCGCTCCATCAGCTCCAAATCATGGAACAGGCGCGCCATCTCATCGTTGCGCCGCACCGATTGATGCAGAATGTTCTGAGGGGTGACACCCAACGGAAGCAATCCCGGGTTGACGACCTGCAAACGGTCGGGATATAGATTGAGATAGATGTCGCCTCGCTGGGTGTAAGGCCGATGCACCAGCGCGTTAACCAGCAACTCTCGAACCACCCGCTGGTCATAGGCCGGCACATATTGGCGGAACATGCCGTCCGGCAGTTCATAGGTCTCGCGGAAGTCCGGAATCTCCTGCCACACTGCCTCTACCAGCTCCATCGGCGTCAAAGAATGATCGTCCCAAGACAGTTTGCTGACCTTGCGATCGTCCTGATCGTACTTGATGAACTGGATCACGGGCGCTGCACCCAACTGAACCCGATCCTGCCTGCGTCCGACACAGAGAATGCCCAGGTTGGTCAGATAGCGATCGATGGCCAGGTAGTAGTGATCCAGCAATTCCGCGTCGCTCTTCTCCTTGACCGATGCCTTGACCCGGCTGGATGCCCGAATAGCCGCGGTGAACACCGCCAGCTTGGCCGGATCGGTCTGACTGCGCGGCACTCTGAGAGTTGTCAGCGCCTCCCAGGGCTGGGCGTTGCGCTCGTTGAGCAGGCGTTGAACTTGTTCGCCCACGAGTGGTTTTGACTCGTCCGCAATGCGAAAATAGTAGCGACCATCGGTAGTAGACGCGGGAGCATGCGAGCGAGAGACAGTGATCAGCAGATACTCGCCGCCGGTTTCAGCGGACAATTCTCGCTGTACCGCGCAGGTAACATTCACAGTCAATTCGCCGATCCGGCGACGTGCCTGCTCAACCAGTCCGTCCGCAACATGCTGATCCATGGGCGGTGCTGCTTCGCCATCCTCGAAACCGATCAGCAGCTTACCGCCGCGGGCATTGGCGAACGCTACACAGTGTCGGGCGATCTCGCCCCAGTTGGCAGTGCGTCCTTCGATGATGCGCAGCGACTTGCGTTCGAAATCCTGGCCTTCAAGGCTCATATGTTGATCTCTCCATTCATCAATCGCGGCAAGAGCAGGTCGCGGGCGTGTGTCAGTTGAAGCGTCATTCGCTTCAGGCTGCGTACTTGCTGAACAATGTTATTGACAACTCCGCTGAACTCGGCGGTGAGCGTCTCCACTGGAATGATCACATCCATCTCGCGAAATCTGCCTTTGCTGATTTCGGGATAGGTGCTTCCTTTTGCGTTGCTGCGAATCTCGTCTACCCGGCTCATCAGGTTGAACAACAGAACCATCCGCAGTTCGTGTCGATACGGGATGATATTGATGAAGCCCTGATTCGTACAAATTGGTTGATCGACCAAGGCAAAGAAACCGACCGACGCTCGGCTTGTCATCAGGATAGTTTCCGCGGGAACCATCCTGGCAGAAGATTCTCGTAGCCCCTTTTCAGTGATCTTACGCGCTGAGTCGAGCAGGGCCAGACAGCCATTTCTGGTAACATCGGTGGGGACAACCCATGTAATGTCACCGTCCCAGTATTCCGCGATATTGGTCGAGGGCGTGCCGCCGCCGATCGTCTCACCAACATCGGCGATCTTCTTCCTCTCCCACCCCTCCGGCACGCGTAGCGACCGGGGGTCAGGCTCCAGTCGTTGGCCGCGATCTCCTGCACCTCCACCAGGCGTCCACGTCGGACGCGAAGAGCGCCGCGACCGCGTCCAGCTTCGTGACCGGCGCCTCCAACTGCGGTGAGCGTAAGGCGGCCTCAGTCGTTCGGGCCATTGTAACGTGACTTGCTCGCGGAGACAAATACGGCTGCGACTTCGGGCGTTGTCGCCCGCTGATCTCCACTGTGGCGCCTTTGAAAACGCAGACCGCGGCGGACGGGGTTGTTACGAACCCAGAATCCCCCGGCGGGGCC
>DNFL01000322.1:0-2196 GCA_003486945.1 Hyphomonas sp.
CCGAGACAAGCCCCGCTCCGGCGCGGCTGCCGCGCCCCTGGTACATTCGCGCCTTCCGCCTCACGATCGGTCAGGCGCTCCGCCTTCTCGGCCTCAGCACGCTCGCCGGCTTCTTCATCCTCGCCTTCGACTTTTCCCCCGCAGGCGCCACCTTCGATGCTGGCGGCGCCTTCACCGCCATCATCCACCGCGCCCTCACTGCGCTCGGCTGGGCACTCGAGAGTTTCTGGAAACCCGCTCTCGCCGGTCTGCTTGTGGTCGTGCCCATCTGGGCCGTCTGGCGCCTCGCCACGCTGCCCTTCAGGAAGTGACAGGCTTCCATATCTGCGTCTGGCAGATTGGCCCGATACAGCCTTTGACTTCCAGGTTGCCGTTTGCAAGGCGCTTGAGGCGCGAGGCGTAGGTCTTGCCCTCTTCGGGGTCATAAATCTTTCCGCCACGCCAATCGCTGGTTTTGCGTTCAAAGCTGTGCAGCAGCCTCAAACCGAGGATCTTAGCGCCGTTTGCGTCCTTGATCGTATCCGGGCTAGCGCCATTTGGCAGGCCGTCCGGACTTATCCAGACGACCTTCCCGCAGGGCGAACCATCGCCGCAATCGGCAATCTCGATGTGAGACTTTCCGGAAGGCAACTTGAACGTACCAAAAACATTGAGCGGATCTGCAGAGGCGCTGCCGCAAATTGCTGACGCGAGGGCAGCTGCCAGGATCATTCGTTTCATGGATGTCTCTCCCGAAAGTCGACATATACTCTGAACAGAAAGCCTGATCGAGAGGGAGGAAGAAATGGACACGTCAAAACTCATGTTCAAGGACGGCCTGATGAAGGGCGAGCGCATCCTCGTCACAGGCGGCGGCACCGGCCTTGGCAAGGAAATGGCCGAAGGCTTCCTGAAGCTCGGCGCCGAAGTCCACATCTGCGGCCGGCGCGGCGGCGTCTGCGAGGAAACGGCAGATGAGCTAATGAAAAAACATGGCGGCAAGGTCGTGCCTCATGCCTGCGATATCCGCGTCGCCGAAGCCATCACCGACATGAACGACCATATCTGGGCGAAGCACGGGCCCCTCACCGGCCTCATCAACAACGCCGCCGGCAATTTCATTTCGCGTACGGAGGATCTCTCCATCCGCGGCTTCGACGCCATTTCGAACATCGTCTTCCGCGGCACGTTCTACATGACGCACGATATCGGCAAGCGCTGGATCGAACAGAAGCAGCGAGGCAATGTCTGCTCCATCCTCACCACCTGGGTCTGGAATGGCGGCCCCTTCGTCGTGCCCTCCGCCATGTCGAAAGCCGGCGTCAACGTCATGACCCAGTCGCTCGCCATCGAATGGGGTCGCTACGGCCTGCGCTTCAACGCCATCGCGCCGGGCCCGTTCCCCACCGAAGGCATGTCGAAACGCCTCTCACCCGACGCTGACGGCGCCGAACGCATGGAACGCGGCGTCGCCAACCCGATGGGCCGCGTCGGCGAGATGCACGAACTCGTCAATCTCGCCGTCCTCCTGATGGCGCCCGGCTGCGAATATGTGAATGGCCAGACCATCGCCATCGACGGCGCCATGTACAACGCGTCCGGCGGAAACTTCAGCATGCTGACCGCCTGGGGCGACGAACAATGGAACGCCGCCCGCCAGGCCATCGAAGCCACGAACGCTAAGGACAAGGCCCAGCGGACGGTGTAAGACGCTTGCCAGAGGCAGGCTTCGGGGGCGTCGATGCAGGTAGCGAACCGGGACATGTTTCCCGCGCCGGAAATGCGGGCGCGCTTTCCTGCCATCGGTGCCCTGCTGACCAACGAGCCAGTCGATGCCGCCTTCAACCGGCATGAGGCCCTCTCCGTCAGCGCCAAGCGCCTCTACCACCGCCTCGGCCTTGCCTCTGTCTTCCTGATCGCTGGCTCCGCTGTCTACACCATTGCTGAAAGGCTGCTGTTCACGGGCGCCGCGCCTCCCTGGCTTGGCATTCTCGTCACGATCGCGGCCGGCCTCGGCATTGCCGCGCAGGTCTATATGCTCGCTGCGCGCCTGCGCAGCGCGTGGCTGGTCAACCGCTTCGCATGCGAGCGCCTGCGTTCCATCAAGTTCCAGGCCTACGCGCTGGCTTCCGGCGCATCCGATCCTTCAAATCTCGCCGCCCGCGTCTCTCATTTTTCTGCAACTGAACTCGCCAAGCTCGCGGAAGAAGTGAATGT
>DNFL01000322.1:2498-4400 GCA_003486945.1 Hyphomonas sp.
CTTCGTGCCGAAAAACCTCGTCATCGACCCCGACCCGCCCGCCGCGCCCGGCGACGCGCAGATCATCCGGGAAGCCACCACCGCCTACCGCGAACTGCGCATCCTCTACCAGGACCGTTTCGCCATGTCGGAACTCCACCGCCTGCGCGAAAACCGGCGCTTCTTCCACTCCGCCGCCGATCTTATCTACTTTGCCGGCGCCATCCTCGTGCTGCTCTCACTGCTCTCGAAAGTCATCCCCGGCATGCCGATCAGTGCCTGGGTCGATTTCCTTGCGATCTCCTGCTTCGTCGCCTCGCTGTCGAAACTTGTGCTCGACAATGCCTCGCTGACTGAGCCCTCCGCAGCCCGCTTCGTACGCTACCGCGAAGACATCGCCCGCGTCACCGCCAGCATCGACGCCGGCGCAGGTCTCGACGATTTCGTCCCCGCGATGGAACGAATCTCCCTTGGCGAACTCGAACAATTCTGCGACTCGTCGAAGACGATCAACTACCGCCTCTAATCAATCCGTGCCTGATCAAGCGCCGCGACCGCTGCCGTCACATGGAAGGCAAGCCAGCAGGCAATGCCCATCCATTTCGGACCATCTTCATAGAAGATGCGCCACGGCCCCATTGCGCTCATCTGCGGAATGAAGTCGGTGGCAAGATCAACCGCAATCGACAGGCCAAAGAAGCCCAGCGCCAGCACGAGGAAGAAAGGCCCGGCGTTCCGGATATCCCGCCGGAAAACCGCCAACCAAGCCAGCACCAAAAGCCCGATACCCACCAGCACGATCTCCGTGCTGATCTTCAGATAGGCCGGCGCCAGCACATCGTGGAACAGGTAAAGGTCGTCAAACAACAGCCAGCCGGAAAGCGCCGCCGAAGCCAGGAAGAATGCCGCGCCTTCCCGGCGCCAGCGCATCAACAGCAATGCCGTCAGCAGGCTGACAGAAGCCGCCGCGGACCACAGAACCATTCCGAGCATCGAGACCGCCCCGGTCAGCGGATGCGCCCCGGCAGTGGTTGCAAGGTCCCGAAGCAGGAAGTGCGGCTCCACATCCAGAAGGATTTTCGCAAGCGCAACGCCGGCCAGCACCAGGCCCGCTGGCACAAGCGTCAGCAGCAAGACAAGGGGTCCGGGAATCTGAAAACGCTGCATGCCACCTCTCCATCTCCGCCAGCCTATATTCTGCAAACCTTAACAGGCGCTGGCTGCGGGGGCGCAGGGCGTCACATCACAATCGCAACTTTTCCGACCACCTGCCGGTCCCGCATCATGCCAAAAGCGCGCCGCCAGTCGGCGAGCGGCACTTCGGCATGCACCAGCGGGCGCACGCGCCCGTCCTCTGCCCATTGCCAGATCGCGGCCTGGTTCTCGCGGCCCCGCTCGGGAAACTGCCGGCCATATTCGCCCGCCCGCACACCCACCACGGAGAAACCCTTGATCAGCGGCATATTGACGTTCACGGACGGTATCCGCCCCGACGTGAACCCGATCACCAGCAGGCGCCCGTCAAAGGCGATGCAGCGCACGCTCTCGTCAAACACATCCCCGCCGACGGGGTCATAGATCACATCCGCCCCGCGCCCGCCGGTCAGCGCCTTCACCGCCTCGCGGAAGCCCGCATCCGGCAGCACATGTTCCGCGCCGTATTCCTTCAGCCGCGCACGCTTTGCTTCCGAACCGGAAGTCGCAATCACCTTCGCGCCGAGCAAGCGGCCAACATCCACCGCCGCCAGCCCCACGCCGCCGCTTGCGCCATGCACCAGCAGCGTCTCGCCCGACTGCAGGTTTCCGCGCCGCACCAGCGCCACATAGGCCGTAAGGTAAGCCGCGCCATAAGAGGCCGCCGCTGCAAAGCTCAGCGCCTTCGGCTTCGTGCGCAGCGCGCCCGCCGGCACGACGGTATATTCT
>DNFL01000322.1:4653-5194 GCA_003486945.1 Hyphomonas sp.
CCCGCCGGCACGACGGTATATTCTGCAAACGCCCCGATCCGGTTGCCGCCCGCCACCTCATCGCCCGGCGCCAACGCCTCCACGCCCGCGCCGACAGCGTCCACCACGCCGGCAAACTCCATACCCAGCACGAACGGCAAGTCCGGCTTCAGCTGATATTTGCCTTCCGTCATCAGAAGGTCAGGAAAGTTCAAGCTGGCAGCCTTGATCCGTACACGTACTTCCCCGCTGCCGGGCTCCGGCAGGGACCGCTCTTCTATCGCAACACCCCCAAAATCCGGCAAAAGCTCCCGGCAGACGAGAGCCTTCATGCGCCCGCCCGCGCCGCTTTGGCGAACATGTCGTGCACCATTTCCGCCGTCTCCCGGCACGCCTTGCGCGAGCCCGGTGACAGGAAAGTGAACGCCGTGAATGCATGCGCCAGGCTATCATAGCGCTTGTGCACCACATCCACGCCTGCCGCCTTAAGCCGCGCGGCATACTCGTCGCCCTCGTCGACCAGCGGATCATGCCCAGCCGTCACCACCACCGCTGGTGGCAG
>DNFL01000323.1:0-840 GCA_003486945.1 Hyphomonas sp.
AGCTGCCCCCGCCCGGCGGATTTCTGCAGGCGAGCAGCGAAGCCGAAGCGGAGATGGAGCGGATCGTGCGCGAGCATCTCAAGTTTTCGTCGCGCGTCGCCGACCTGTTCTCCGGGTGCGGAACATTTGCGCTGCGCCTGGCGGCAGAATCCAGCGTGCTGGCGGCGGAAGGGAATGCCGCGGCGATAGAAGCGCTGAAGGACTCCATGCGTGCGGCGCCGGGGCTGAAGCCGGTGGAGGCGCGAATGCGCGACCTGTTCCGCAACCCGGTGAGCGCGGCGGAGCTGGCAAAGTTCGACGGCCTGGTCCTGGACCCGCCGCGCGCAGGCGCGGAGGCGCAGGCGCGGGAGATTGCGAAATCCGGCGTGCGGCGTGTCGCCTATGTCTCGTGTGATCCGGCGACGCTGGCGCGGGATTTGCGCACGCTGGTGGACGGCGGATACAGGATCATCCGTATACATCCTGTCGACCAGTTCCTCTGGTCGGCGCATGTCGAGGCGGTGGCGCTGTTGGAGAAGCGGTTATGACGGACAGGCCGCAACCGGCCGTGGGCACGGTCTGCTTCAAGGGCGAGGATGTGCTGATGATCCGCCGGGGCACGAAACCGCTGGCGGGCGACTGGTCGCTGCCGGGCGGGCGGATCGAATTTGGCGAACGGGCGGAGGCGGCGGCGCTGCGCGAGCTCAAGGAGGAGACGGGCGTGACGGCGCGCCTGGTGGGGCTGGTCGATGTGGTCGATGCGATCTTCCGGTCGCGGACCAGCGGGGACGTGACACGCCATTATGTGCTGTTCGACTATGCGGCGGTGTGGGTGTCGGGCGAGCCGGTGGCGGGCGATGA
>DNFL01000323.1:1042-7366 GCA_003486945.1 Hyphomonas sp.
GGGGGGGGGGGGGGTGGGTTGGGTGGGGGGGGGGGGGTGGCGGGGTGGGGGGGGGGGGCGAGCCGGTGGCGGGCGATGACGCGGGCCATGCCGAGTGGATCTCGCCGGCGCGGCTGGCGGAGATGGCGCTGTGGGACGAGACGCGGCGGGTGATCGAGGCCGCGCGGGGGATGGCGCGAGGTTAGGCCCTTGACCCTCCGCGAGGGAAGCTTTGTGTAGACGGACTTTGAAACCAGAACAGTGCAGGGAGAACGCAGCCATGACCTACAAACCCTTTGATCTCAGCGGCAAGGTTGTCGTTGTTACCGGCGGCAACAAGGGCATTGGGCTCGGCATGGTGGAGGCGCTGGCGGCGTCGAATGCGGATGTCGTGATCTGGGGCCGCAAGACGGCGGACAATGATGCGGCGGTAAAGGCAGCCTCGAAGCTTGGCAACGGGAAGGTGAAAGCCTGGGCCGTGGATGTCGGCGAGGAAGATCAGGTTGTGAAGGCGATGAAGGAGGCTGAGGAGGAATTCAAGCGAATCGATTGCTGCATCGCCAATGCCGGCGTCGGGCGCGGATCGGCCGGTTTCGAGACCATGACGCTGGACACCTGGCGTTATAACCAGCGCATCAATTCGGAGGGCGCGTTCTTCACGCTGCGCGAGGCGGCCAAGTCGATGGTTGCGCGGGCGAAGGCCGGTGATCCGGGCGGCAGCCTGGTCGGCACGGCTTCGCTGGCAGGCATTGAAGGCGCGGGCCGCAACCAGGCCTATGCCCACACCAAGGGCGGCCTGATCGCCATGATGAATGCCTGCGCGGTGGAGTATGGCCGCTATGGCATCCGGGCGAATTCCGTGCTGCCGGGCTGGATCGCGACCGACATGACCGAAGGGGCGCAGGGCAATGACGTGTTCCAGACCAAGGTGATCAGCCGCGTGCCGATCCGCCGCTGGGGCGAGCCGGAAGACTTCGGCGGCATCGCGGTTTACCTTGCTTCGGACGCCTCGAAATACCATTCGGGCGACACGCTGGTGATCGATGGCGGCTACGCCAAGTTCTGATCGCCGGGCAAAGAAAAAGGCCGCTTCCCGAAAGAAGCGGCCTTAAATTTTCCAGTCAGAAGACCGGCACGGAGATTACTCCGGCGCGACTTCTTCGGTAGCTTCCGTGACAGCTTCTTCGGTTGCTTCAACAGCTTCCGTAACAGCTTCTTCGGTTGCTTCAGCAGCTTCGACGACTGCTTCTTCGGTCACTTCAGCAGCTTCAACAGCCACTTCTTCGACGGTTACTTCTTCAGCAGCCGGAGCAGCTTCTTCGGTCGCGCCGCAAGCGGCGAGAACGAGAGCGGAAGCAGCGGCAGCAGCAAGGACGAGCTTTTTCATGTTGGTAGTACCCCTGTTGAGTGTTCTTGCGAACGGCCGGTGCTGTAGCACTTATTGAACATTGCCGAAAGTTAATTCTTCGGTTCTGTCTGGCCTTCGCGGTTCGGTTGAAGAAAACCCCGGCCCGCCTATGGGCCAGGGTAGCTTTTCCGCCGGACCGGATTACTCCGGAGCGGCTTCTTCGGTAACGCCCTCTTCAGCTTCGTCAGCGGCTTCTTCAGCCCCTTCAGCAGCTTCGACGGCTTCGGCTTCACCATCGCCTTCGGCTTCAACGGCTTCAGCAGCCACTTCAGCTTCGACAACTTCAGTCTCGGCAGCCGGCTCGCCTGCGAAAGCGACACCAGCAAAAACGAGAGCGGCAGCAGCGCCAGCAAACAGTTTCGTCATAGGAGTTTTCCCTCTTTTTGACACCCTGCCCGGCGGACTATTCCGCGGACTGGCCGCTAATGCACAGTGATCGGGGCAAGATTGCGGCAAAGCGAGGACGAATCTGTTCCAAAAGCGGCAAACGCTGCAGATCGATGAAGTCCCTTGCGTTGACCTTGCGGCGTTTGCCTAAGGCTTGGGCAAGCAGATCCACGGAGACGAAAATGGCCCTCAAGACCCGCCTGACCGACCTTCTCAAAGTGCAGCACCCGATCATGCTCGCCGGCATGGGCGGGGTGTCCTATGCGGAAGTGTGCGCCGCGATGTGCAATGCCGGAGGGTACGGCGTGCTCGGCATGGCCGGCACGGCGCCGGATTTCATCGAGGGCCAGATGAAACGGGTGCGCGAACTGGCGCCCGGCAAACCGTTCGGCGTCGACCTGCTGGCGGCAAGCCCGGAGAGCCTAGAAGCCTCGGTCGATGTCATCATCAAGGGCGGGGCGGATTCATTTGTCGCAGGCCTGGGCGTGCCCCTGCCGATCATGGACCGGCTGAAAAAGGCGGGCGTGAAGGTGATGGTGGTCGGCGGCGCGGTGAAGCATGCCATCAAGGCCGAGGAGGCCGGCTGCGATGCCGTAATTCTCCAGGGAGGCGAAGGCGGCGGGCATACGGGTCTTGTCGGGACGCTGCCGCTGGTGGCGCAGGCGGTCGAGGCGGTGAAGATCCCCGTGATCGCCGCGGGCGGCATCTATGACGGTCGCGGCCTTGCCGCCTCGCTCGCGCTTGGCGCAGAGGGCGTGTGGATGGGCACCCGCTTCATCGCGTCAGCGGAGGCCCATGCCGCGAATATGTACAAGCAGGCCGTGGTCGAGGCGGGCGATACCGATACGACCCGCACGCGCTGCTATTCCGGCAAGCCGATGCGCTGCCGCACCAACGACTACATCAATGACTGGGAAAGCCGGCCGCAGGACATCCAGCCCTTCCCGTTCCAGGCGATCCATTCGACCCGGACAGGTGTGATCGGCGGCATTGGCGGCATCACCGACGAAGCGAAACTGTCGATGGACAAGTCCTGCTTCGCAATGGGCCAGTCAGCCGGCGGCGTGCGCGAAGTGAAACCGGTGGCGGAGATCGTCGCCGACATCATGCGCGATGCGGAAACCGCGATCGAACGGGCAAGCCGACTGCGGGTGAAGGCGACGGCCTGATCCGGGGCCGGGTCAGGTTCGAAGCAGCAGGTCTTCCGCCACTTCCTCTTCGGTGCGCGCCCGGCGTGTCTTGCCCGGCGCAAGCAGGCCCAGCGCATAGATCAGAAGGAAGAGGTAGATGAATGTCTCCTGCGCTTCGCTCTCACGTGGGACGAGCTGCGGCAAGCCGAGCGACTTGCGCGCCTCTTCATAGAACAGCCAGAACAGCGCGGAGGCGCCCGCCAGAAGCGTTGCCTGTTGCGGCAGGATGGGCGCGAGGCGCGTGCGCAAAGGCTGCAAGGCGCCAAGCATCGCAATGACGGGCAGGATGATCACCGTGACGAAGATGCCGATCTGAATCACGGCGCGCGGCTTGTGGTTTGCCCAGGCGGACGCGTTATGCAGGTTGGTTTCGTTCTGGACGTTGATTGCGGCCCAGCTCTCCGGCGTTTGCCAATTGAAGAAATGCTGGCCCCAGCTGTGCTCTTCACCTGCGATATAGAAACATCCCAAAGCCAGCAGCATCGTCCAGAGTTTCAAGAGGCGCTGGTGCGGTTGCATGCGGCGGGACGCGAGGACAGCGACGATGCTGGCGGCCAGAGGGATGATGAAGTGGCCGAGTTCAACCGGCGCCCAACCTTCGGCAAAGAGACGTTCTGCAAAAGCAGGCGCGACGGCGCCGACAAGGATCATCGCGGACATGATCGCCAGCGGCAATCCTGCTGACAACCATGAAGGCACGGGCTGGAGATCTGCAATTGATACAGTTTTCATGCGTCAGCATGAACGCCAGCGAACCTAAACCTGCCATGAACAGAGATATCTAGAGCCAGCCGCGCCACTTGAAGAACTGGTAGGGCACGATGGCGGACAGGACCATCAGGCCGAGCGCGAAGGGATAGCCATAGGGCCAGGCAAGCTCCGGCATGACGTCGAAGTTCATGCCATAGATCGACGCGATCAGGGTCGGCGGCAGGAAGACGACGGCGGCGACCGAGAAGATCTTGATGATGCCGGTCTGCTCGATGTTGATCATGCCGAGCGTGGCATCGAGCAGGAAGTTGATCTTCTGCGTGAGGAAGACCGTGTGGTCTGACAGCGATTGCACATCGCGGCCGATGGATTTCAGGCGGCCGGGCGCGTCCTTGTCGAACTTGCGCGCCTGCACTGCGGCGATGGCATAGGTGACGAGACGCTGGATGGAGATCAGGCTCTCGCGCACCTTGGAGAGGAGATCGCCCTTGCGGCCGATCTGTTCGAGTACGGAGCGAAAATCACGCGGTTTAGCTTTCGGCTGCGGCAAGGCGAGCGGCGAGGCAGACTTCGTTTTCGGCGGAGGAATAGCGAAGATTTCCGCCGAGATTGCATCGAGTTCGTGCCCCGTGCGCTCGAGTACATCGCCCGCTCGTTCGATCAACCCTTCCAGCAAGCCGGCCATCAGACTGTCTGCCGGCATCGGCCCGCCTTTCTGGCAGCGCGCGATGAAAGCATCGATGGCGCGCGGCTCTTCATAGCGCACCGTCATCAGCCGCTCTCCGGTGAGCACGAAACTGACCGGGGAGAGCAGCACATTGTCACCATCCGTGTTCGACAACATCTGCGCGGTCATCACATGCGCGTCGTCTTCGAAATAGAGCCGGCTCGACAGCTCGATTTCGCTCATTTCCTCCAGCGTCGGCACATCGATGGAGAAGGCACGCTCGAGCGCGGTTTCCTCGTCTTTCGTGGGGCGCAGCAGATCGACCCAGACGGCCGTGTCGAGCGCGGCGAGGTCTTCGCCGGCCAGCACAAAACGGCCGTCGCGGTTGGCATAGGTTCGGATCATCGGCGGCCTCCCTGCGTCAGCGGCTTGCGCCATCCGTGGCGCAAGTCGGCGCGCGGCGCAACGCCCCGGCTTAACCGCCGGGCGTCAGGCGCAGGAGGCGGCCGCCGTCACGGTCTTCCAGCACATAGAGGGCGCCGTCCGGGCCTTCGGCGACTTCGCGCACGCGCTTGCCCCAGGCATAGCGGCCGGCTTCGGCGGCGGCGCCATCAGCGTTCAGCGCCACGCGGATCAGCGCTTCGGAGGAGAGCCCGCCGATGAAGGCATTGCCGGTCCAGCCGGCGAAGAGGTCGCCTTCGTAGATTTCGAGGCCGCCGGGGCTGATGGCGGGGACCCAGTAGGTGGCCGGGGCGGCAAATTCGGGGCGCGTGTCATGGTCTGGGATCGGGCGACCGTCATAGTGGTCGCCGTTGGAGACTTCGGGGTAGCCATAATTCTGTCCACGGACGATCAGGTTCAGCTCGTCGCCGTGCGCCGGGCCCATCTCCTGCGCCCAGAGGCGGCCATCGGAGGCAAAGTCGATGCCGAGCGGGTTGCGATGGCCGAGCGTCCAGACTTCAGCGGCGCCGGTGCCCTGACCGGCGAACGGGTTGTCGGCGGGAATGCTGCCATTGAGGTTCAGCCGCACGATCTTGCCGAGATTGCCGGTCATATCCTGCGCAGGATCAAACTTCTGGCGCTCGCCGGAGGTAATGAACAGGTGGCGATCCGGCGAGACGGCCATGCGGTGGCCGAAATGGCCGTTGCCGGTGACTTTCGGAAACTGGCGCCAGATGATGCTCCGCTCACTGAGGGAGCCGCCTGTCTCGGTGAGGCTGAGGGTTGCGATCTCGGCCACCGCGCCGGAAAGTTCCGCGTTGGCGCTGTCGCGCTCGACATATGAGATGTAGATTTCGCCGGTCTCTGCATAGTCCGGATGCAGGATGATGTCGCCCAGGCCGCCCTGTCCGCGCGCCTCGACAGACGGCCCGCCGCTGATTTCGCCGACCTTGCTGCCTTCGGTGTTCAGCAGCCAGATCTTGCCCCCCTTTTCCGTGACCAGCGCGCGGCCGTCTGGCAGGAACGTCATCGCCCAGGGGCTGTTAAACTTTTCGAGGATTTCGGCGCGCACCACGGCTCCGTCCGTGCCGGTGACATTGAAACCCGGTCGCTCGCCCGGCCCGGCGGAAATGCCGGGGGCCGCTTCGCTGGCACAGGCGGCTAGCGCGAGAGCGCCGGTGGTTGCCAGCAGGATCTGTTTCATCATGTCAATTCTCCGTATCCGGATGGTTTGACCCGGTCATGCGTCCGCAAAGGCGGAGGCGTCGACCAGGTGTTTCAGGGGCTCTCCCTTCAGATAGCGCTCAAGATTGGCCAGAAAAGTGTCATCTGCACCTGCGATGGTTCCGGGCGTGTCGGCACTGTCATGCGGAGTGATCACGATTTTGGGATGGCGCCAGAGCGGATTGTCAGAGGGCAGCGGCTCCGTGCGCGTCACGTCGAGCGCAGCAAATGCGGGCCGGCCGGCGTCCAGCGCCGTCATCAGCGCGGCCTCATCCACCAGCGCGCCGCGCCCGAGGTTCAGGAACAGGGCGTGCGGC
>DNFL01000232.1 GCA_003486945.1 Hyphomonas sp.
GGCAGGTCGGAGATGAAGCCGACGGTATCGATAAGTGCCGCTTCGCCCAGCGATGGCAATTCGAGCCTGCGGATGGTTGGGTCCAGCGTGGCGAAAGGCATGTCTTTCGCGAACACGTCCGAATGGGTCAGGCGGTTGAACAACGTGGACTTGCCGGAGTTGGTGTAGCCGACGAGGGCGATGACCGGCGTGCCGGTGCGGCGCCGGCCGGCGCGCTGGACGGCGCGGGTACGTTTCACTTCGTCGAGATCGCGCCGCAGACGGACGATCTTGTCATCTAGCATCCGGCGGTCGGCTTCGAGCTGGCTTTCGCCGGGGCCGGAGAGGAAGCCAGAGCCGCCGCGCTGGCGTTCGAGGTGGGTCCAGGTGCGCACGAGGCGGGAGCGTTCGTAGAGAAGGCGCGCGAGTTCGACTTGCAGGCGGCCTTCCTTGGTGCGCGCGCGCAGGCCGAAGATTTCGAGGATCAGGCCGGTGCGGTCGATGACCTTGCGGCCGAGGCGTTTCTCGAGGTTGCGCTGCTGGACGGGCGTCAGCGCGCCGTCAATGACAGCGATGGTGCAGTCATTGGCGTCGAGGTCCTCCGCCATACGGTCGACGATACCGCCCGAGAGGAGGAAGGAGGAATTGACTTCGCGGACATGATCCGGGCGCACAAAGCCGAGTTCACAGCCGAGAGCTTCGACCAGGCCAGACGTTTCCTGCAGCCGGTCCGGGGACGGACGGTCAGCGGGAGTGAACCACGGGATGACGACACCGGCGCGTTCCGGCGCGGGCAGCCGGTCAATGAGCTTGTCGGTCAATCGGCTCTAGTCTCCGTCCATTTCCTCATCGAAGAGCTGGACAGGGGCGCTCGGCGCAATCGTGGAGATTGCGTGCTTGTAAACGAGTTGCGGCGGACGGCCGTCGCCCCGGAGCAGCACACAGAAATTGTCAAACCAGGTGACAACACCCTGAAGCTTCACCCCATTCACGAGAAAGACCGTGAGGGGCGTGCGGGATTTGCGAACGGCGTTGAGGAAGGTGTCCTGCAGGTTCTGTTTCTTGTCGGCGGACATGTTCTTATGTTCCTGCTGTTGTTTTTGTTATGCTGCAGGAGCTAAGGGGTTTGCCTGCCGGGCGCAAGTGTCAGCCCCGCCAAAAGCTGGGCGAAAGGGCTGGCAACAGTGTCAAAATCTCCAGTCTGCCCAAAAGCATAGCAAGGATCAGCAGAATTTCAGCGCTGGGTCCCACATTTGGGGCAACAGGCCCCATCAGGCCGCCGGAAGAGGTCAGTGCACCGATGGAAAGGCGCACTGAGTCGTCAAATCCGGTGCCGGTGAAGCTGAAGGCTACAAGAAACAGGAATACGGCCAGCACATAGGCAACAAAATAGACCCAGACGCCGATAACGCTGCGCTCGTCCAGTTCCCGGTCGCGGAAGCGGAAGCTGACGACCGAGCGGCGATAGCCCAGTTGCTGGAATTCCTGCCAGGCACGACGGCTGAGGACGACCACCCGGGCGAGCTTGATGCCGCCTGCCGCAGCCAGCGCCGACCCGCCGATCAGGCATGGCATGACATAGACCGTGAGCGGAATGTTGCTGGCCGAGGAAGGATCGCCCAGCGGCAAGCCGGACGTAGACAGGGTGGAGACCGCCCAGCCCGTACCATCGGCAAGGTTCAGGCCGGCAACCAGGGCAACACCCGCGAAGACAAGGATGAAGAAGGCAAACAGAACCGCTTCGGAGTCCCGGACCAGTGTGCGCCACGCGCCCATGCGCATCGGGATCCAGGCGGCGAGACCGAGGGCACTGAAGATCAAGCCAAAGCCGATCACAAACTTGGCAATGCGGGTGTCCGGTCCGCGCTCCATCGAGGCGGGATCCACGAGACCGGTCGTGATGACGCTGAC
Source organism: Hyphomonas sp. (assembly GCA_003486945.1). Taxonomy (GTDB): domain Bacteria; phylum Pseudomonadota; class Alphaproteobacteria; order Caulobacterales; family Hyphomonadaceae; genus Hyphomonas. The sequence goes on from DNFL01000232.1 coordinate 1,891, forward strand.
AGCATCTGTTAGCGCCCGGCCGGGCTGCATGCCGCTGATCAGCAGACCGAGGAAAACGGCGGCGAGGCTGCCTGCCATCATCAGTGCCACTGGCCAGAGGATGCGCGGCATGGCTTCGAAGAAACTGCCTTCCGGCAGGGTGAACAGCACCGTGCGGTGAACCCCGGGGCCGCCGAGATTGATCGCGGCGAAGATACCGGCCGCGGTTACGATGGCGGCGAAGGCGCCCATCAAGTGTAGCGCGCCGCGCCAATAAACGAGGCTGAGTGGCCAGTCATCGCCAGCGATGGCGATGACGGAATGGCCGGTGGTGGTGAGGCAGCTGGTAGCTTCGTGCAGCGCAGCGATCACGGAACTGTTGGCAACGCCAAATACAAAGGGCATCGCGGCGGCGACCGGCGTGGCCAGCCACCATAGGATTACCACAGCCAGACCGTCGGACGGGCGGGCACGAGTTTTCGGTTTTGGAGTGATCAGCAGCACGCTGGCCGCGGCGACAAGGATGCCGAGCGTGGTGACGGCAAAGGAAATGAGCTGAGCTGTTTCGCCGGCGAAGATGGCTATCGCTGCGCCGAGCGCAGCAGCGGCGGCAACCACCAGCATCAGGAGGCTGAGGACCCGAGCGACCGACGCGTAATTCATGACTCAGAAATAGTCCGGGTTGACCCGGAAGAACTTCTCGACGGCGCGGACCATTTCCGCCTCGTAGAAGATCACCAGATGGTCCTCGGGCCGTGCGAGCACGTCCGGGCCGGCCATGATGACTTCTTCGCCGCGCACAAGGGCTGCAGCAACGACGCCTTCGGGAAGGTCATCATAGTCGATAGGCTTGCCGATCAGGGTGGAGGATTCCAGCGTTACGCCTTCGGCCACTTCGGCGAGGCCGTCTTCGAGCGATTGAAGGCCAAGAATGCGGCCGCGGCGCATGCGCAAAAGGACCTGCGAGACCGTGAGCGCGCGCGGATCGAGCACGGTGTCGACGCGCATGTCGGCGGCGAGTGTGGCAAGTTCGGGCGCGTTGATTAGAGCGAGCGCGCGCTTGGCGCCGGCGCGTTTGGCGAGATTGGAGATCAGGAGGTTGGTCTTGTCGTCGTCGGTGATGGCGATGACGAAATCGGCACGGTCAGCGCCAGCCTCAGCGAGAATGTCGGGATTGAGGCCATCGCCTTGAATGACAATGGAGCGCTTGACCTGTGCGACGGCCTTGTTCGCCTGCTCAGCGCTGCGTTCGATCAACCGTACACGGATATGGCTTTCGCGCTCGAGGATTTTGGCGACATGGAGGCCGACATTGCCGCCACCGACAATCACAACATGATCGAGGCGGCTCTGGTCGCGGTTGAAGATGGAAGTGAGGCGTTCGGCGTGGGTATCGAGCACGGCAACATAGGCGCGGTCGCCGGGCTTGAGCACATCGCGGCCTCGCGGCGCGCGGATTTCCGCGCCGCGCCCGATGCCTATGACGCGCGCCGAAAGATTCGGGAACACGCCGCGCATCTGGTCGATGGGAAGATCAATCAGCGGGTTCTGCCCGGCGAGTTCGAAGCCGAGAAGCTTCAACCGGCCACCGGCGAAGTTCGCGCTCATGATTGTGCCAGGCGTACGGAAGCGTTGCAGGATCGCGTCGCCGACCTCGGCCTCCGGTGAGATCACCATGTCGATGGGCAGACCCTCGCGGGAGAAGATGTTCTTCCAGGCGAGATCGAGATATGACCGGTCGCGCACGCGGGCGATCTTGAACGGCACCGAGAACAGCGTGTGGGCGATCTGGCAGATCACCATGTTGATCTCGTCGAAATGCGTGACTGCGATGATCATTTCGCAATCTTCCGCGCGGGCGCGCTTCAGCACATCTGGGTGCGCGGCGTGGCCGACAATGCCGCGCACGTCGAGATCGATCGAGACCTGGTCCACGAGGTCCGAATTCTCGTCGATGATTGTGATTTCATGCTTTTCGCGCGCCAGCCGCCGGGCAATGCCCTGCCCCACGCGCCCGGCGCCGCAGATCAGAACGTGCATGTCTTCAGCCTTTCAGCGGTCGTCTCAGCTATCCTGACGCACGCCCGTGCTTATCCCCAAAGCCTTTAATTTTCGGTGGAGGGCGGAGCGCTCCATACCAATGAATTCAGCCGTCCGCGATATGTTTCCGTTAAACCGGGTAATCTGCAGGCTGAGATATTCTCGCTCGAATTGCTCGCGGGCATCGCGCAGGGAGAGCCCAACGAGGTCTGCCGATCCCGATTGCGCCGCCGGAGAAGCTGACCGGCCGGGCTCTCTCGGAAGCTCATCCACGCTGATCGGGCGGACGGAATCGGAGGGCGAGAGAATCAGGATGCGCTCAACGAGGTTGCGCAGCTGGCGGATGTTGCCGGGCCAATCCATCGCCTGAAGGACGGCCAGCGCTTCGGAGGAGAAGCTGCGGCTGGTGAGGCCGGAGGTTTCGGCAATGCGCTCGCAGAAATAGGCAGCGAGCTCGACAATATCGTCGCGGCGCTCGGCGAGCGAGGGCACGCGCAGCGGCACGACGCTAAGACGGTAGAACAAGTCTTCTCGAAAATTGCCTTTTTCGATTTCGGCGCGCAGGTCTTTCGTCGTGGCGGCCATGACGCGGACATCGACGCTGACATCGGAGCGGCCACCGACGCGCTGAAAGCGTTGCTCGGTCAGTACTCGGAGGATCTTGTTCTGTGTCCCGACAGGCATGTCGGCGACTTCATCCAGCAACAGGGTGCCAGTGTGGGCGCGTTCGAACAGGCCGACACGGATGGTGCGGCCTTGCGCGTCCTCTTCGCCGAAGAGGGCGATCTCCATCTGGTCCGGCGCAATAGTCGCAGCATTAACGACGACGAAAGGACCGGATGCGCGAGCAGAGTTCTTGTGAATGAGGCGCGCGGCGAGTTCCTTGCCGACGCCGGCGGGGCCGGAGATCAAAACGCGCGAATTGGTGGGGGCGACCTTATCGAGCGCAGCCCGCAGCGTCATCGCGGCCTGGCTGTTGCCGATCCAGCGTTCTTCATCTCCCGCGCGGTTGCGCAACGCGGCATTCTCGTAGCGCAGCGCAGCGGATTCGATCGCGCGCTCGACAACAAGCATCAGGCGATCTGCCTTGATCGGCTTTTCGATGAAGTCGAACGCCCCGCGGCGGATGGCGGCTATGGCGGTTTCAATATTGCCATGACCCGAGATGACGATGACCGGGAGGATCGGGTCAATCGATTTCAGGTATTTGAGCAGCGAGAGGCCGTCCATGCCGCTGCCTTGCAGCCAGACATCGAGGATGACGAGGCGCGGTGTCCGTGAACGGACTTCTTCCAGCGCACGCTCGGCGGTGTCCGCCGTACGCACGGAGTAGCCTTCGTCGCCGAGGACGCCAGCCATCAGTTCCCGGATATCGGGTTCATCATCGACTACAAGGATATCCAGCGCCATTCTTACGCCTCCTCTACAAACTCAAAGAACTTGGAACGCGCCCACTTTCGGGCGTCTGTTCCTGTTGACCGAAATCTGCCGCCTGCATGGCAAGGGCGCCATTCTCCGGCAGTGTGATACGTACGCGCGCACCGCGCAGGCCGTCGGGACGGTTCTGCAGCGAGATGGCGCCGCCATGGTCGGCGATGATGCGATTGACGATAGCGAGGCCGAGGCCAGTGCCCTTCTCGCGAGTGGTGACGTAAGGCTCGAGCAGCTTGTTGCGCACATCCGCGGGAAAGCCCGGACCGTTATCCTCGATGACGACTTCGAGGCCACCTGCCTCTTTCGTCAGCAGGATGCGGATATGTCCGGACACGTCATTTTCGATCGGTTGGCCTTCGATGGCTTCGGCGGCGTTTTTCAAGAGGTTTCCGAAAGCCTGCGCGAGGAGGCGGTCATCACCTAGGAACGGTGCTTCTTCGAGATCGGTTTCAAGGACGATCTCGATATCGGGCGTAACGACGCTCTGCGCGAAGCTTGCGCCTTGCAGCACGGCTTTCATGTCGAACGGAGCAACGCTCGGCTTTGGCATCCGGGCGAAGGTGGAGAATTCCTCGACCATCCGGGCAATTTCTTCGACCTTGCGCAGTATTGTTTCGATGCATCGATCGAAGACGCCGTCTGTGTCATCGATCTTGGAGGCATAGCGGCGCTTGAGGCGCTCGGTCGACAGCATGATCGGGGTGAGCGGGTTGCGGATTTCGTGCGCGATGCGACGGGCGACGTCACGCCATGCGAGCTGGCGCTGGGCGGTGATGAGGCGCGTGGTGTCGTCGAAGGTCAGCACGCAGCCGCCGGACGGCTCGGGCGCGGTTTTCAGGCGGATGCTGCGCACTTCGCCGTTGAAGGTCAGCTCGAGGCTTGCATCCACCCCGGCATTACGCTCGAACGTGTCGAGCACGTAGCGTTCGAAGGCAGGCGCAATTTCAGTGAGGTGGGCGCCTTCGGGAATATCCGCGACGCCAAGAATTTCACGCGCCGAGCGGTTGGCGAGTGCAATGCGCTCGTTGCGGTCCACATGTATGACGCCGGCGCCGAGCTCGCCAACAAGCGTTTCGATGAAGCGGCGGCGATCTTCCTCATCCTTCCGGGCACGGATGAGCGCGCTCTGCTGACCGGAAAGCTGTTCGGTCATTGCGTTGAAGGAATTGCTGAGTGCGTGAACTTCATCCACCGGTCCGCTGACCGGTACGCGCACATCGAGATCTCCGTCGCGCACAGCATGCGCGGCTGTGGCGAGGCGGCCGATGGGGCCGGTGATGCGGCCTGCCGCCTCGAGGCCCAGACGGCCCGCGAGCAGGAGAACCAGACCGACGATCTGGGCGTAACCGATAGCGAAGATCGCTTGCAGGCGTCCGCTATTGCGCTTCGCGGCGTTGTATTCCTCCAGCGCCGTTTCCGCTTCGCGCAGTGAGCGCGCAGCGTTCCGGTCGAACACCTTCACGGCGTAGATGTAGCCATCAACAGGCGCTGCAATGCGGATCAGCGCGGTGGCGATACCGCGCCCTTCATAAAGTGTGGTGGCGACAGCGCCGTCATCGGCTTCGTTGAAGGCCGTGCGGGGCGGCTGGAGCAGGATCGGCTCCTGCACGCTCGCCTCGGCGACAAGGTCGACGCCGTCCGGGCCGAGAATGGCGATGGTGAGCATGTCGCGGATGGCGAGTTCAGATCGCAGGCCTTCGAAGAATTCGGCGGAGGCGTAGTCTGTCACGTTCGAGCCGCCCGCCGTGCTGAGCGACTCGTCGACCTGCTTGGCGAAGTTTTCGACATCCAACGCGGCGAAGCGCATGTCGGCTTCAAAGCCTTCCTGGAAGTTGTTGACGTAGGTGCGGAAGATCTGGGTGTTCTGCTCCATCAGCTGGTCGACGCGCTCGCCAATCCAGCGGTCGAGGCCGCGCGTGATGAACGCGCCCATGAACATGGCGACGACCATGGCAGGGATAAGAGCCGAGAAGCCGAACAGGAGCACGAAGCGCCGGGCGAGTTTGCCGCCTCCCTCGCCGCCGCCGCGGATCTTGATGTATTCGCGCACCACGATGACCGCGAGCACGATGAGGAGCACGAAGTTCAAGCCAAGAAGCCAAGGGGTGGCACCCGCGGTAGGGTCGTTCGGGGCGGCGCCAGAAATGGCTATGAATGTTGCGAACACCGCGACGAGGGCCGCGATGATGAAGAGCCCCTCGAACAGGGCCCAGCTTGCCTTAGGTGCCTGGTTAGTTAACGCTGTTGACACGCGATCCGGCTCAGTTAGGGCCCCGGCCCCGTTGCAAACCGGACACAGATTACGTGCCCTTAATGCAACACTGGTGCACTAAAGCCACGGAATCTGCGGGCGTCAATCAGTCTTCTGCAATTCCGAGGGCGTTTATCTTGGCCCGGAGCGTGTTGCGGTTCATCCCCAGAAGCTGCGCCGCCTTAACCTTGTTGCCGGATGTGACCGACAGGGCGAGCCGGATCAACGGCCGCTCGACCCGGTCGATCACCGAGCCATGGACATTCGATTCGCCGTTCTCGCCGCCGGAGACGAGGTCGCCCATCACATAGCGGTGCAGGAGAGCCTCCACTTCGGATTCGAAGCCGGCATGGCTGCCAGCCTGCTCAGTTGCGCCCATACGCATTTCGCGCTCGACATCGAGCAGGGTGATGATTGTGTCGGAGCTGAGCACTGCGAGGCGGATGACAAGGTTTTCAAGTTCGCGAACGTTGCCCGGCCAGTCATAGGCCGCCATCAGGTCGAGGGCCGACTTTTCGAACGTGCGGGCGGCGAGGCCCTGACGTTGGGCGCGGATGAGGAAGGCGCGCGCGAGTTCGGGGATGTCTTCCTTGCGGTGGCGCAGCGGCGGAATGGACAGCCGCATCACGTTGAGCCGGTAGAACAGGTCTTCGCGGAACTTGCCTTCTTCGACCAGCTTGCCGAGGTTTCGGCGGGTGGAAGCGATAAGGCGGGCGCCGCCGGGTTCGCGCAGCAGCTTCACGAGCTGTGCCTGCGCTTCGGCGGGAAGGTCGCCTATTTCGTCGAGATAGAGCGTGCCGCCTTTCATGTGCACGGCGCCGTCTGTGCCGTTCACGCCAAAGAGTTCGCGGTTGATTTCGGCGGCAGGCATGGCGGCAAGGTCGAGTGCGATGAACTGGCCATTCTTGGAATGGCCGAGCTGGTGGATGGCGCGCGCAGCGAGTTCCTTGCCAGTGCCGCTCTCGCCCTCGATCAGCACGGTGAGATCTGTGTTCATAACCTTCGCGATCAGGCGGTAGACTTCCTGCATCGCATCTGAGCGGCCGATGAGCGGGAGGCCCGCATCCTGCACGGCCTTCTGCGCATCGGGATGGATGGCGCGCTCCATCTGCGGTGAGGATTTCAGCGCGCGGCGCACGAGGCTCGACAGCATGTCGATGTCGAACGGCTTCGGCAGATAGTCGAAGGCGCCGTGCTCTGCGGCAGAGGCGGCAGTAAGGATTGTGTTCTGGCCGCTCATCACGATGAAGGGCAGGTCCGGCCGCGCGAGCTTCATTGAGGGCAGGAGATCGAAGATGGATGTGTCGCCGAGATAGACGTCGGTGACGACCACATCCCCTTCCCCATTGCGCACCCAGCGCTGAAGCGCGTCGGGCGAACTTGTCGCGCGCACTTCATAGCCGGCGGAGACCAGCGTCTGGTTCACGATGAGGCGGATGCTGGCATCATCCTCGGCGAGTAGAACGGTCTTGTCTGCCATGTCAGATGGCCTCCACAAGCGGCAATAAAACGGTGAACCGGGTCGCCCCTGGCTGGCTGTCCACGCGGATGTGACCGCCATGGGCAGCCACAACCTCACTCACAACCGAAAGGCCGAGTCCACGGCCACCCGACTTCGAGCTCTGGAAAACTTCGAAAATGGTCGCCTGGCGTTCACGCGGGATACCTTCGCCATTATCCTCGAAGGAAATCAGCATTGCACGGCGCAGGCCGGAGCCGAGCCGGGCCTGCCGCATGGCGAGGCCTGCGGCATAGGCCGTGCGGATGACGACCTCGCCGCGCCGGCCATTTTCGGACGCAGCCTCGGCTGCGTTGCGGACGATGTTCTGGAAGGCCTGCTGCAGATGGTCGGGGTCACCCTGGATGGCGGGAAGCGATGGGTCGAACTCACGGCGAAACTCCACCTTCTGGCCGATGGCGACACGCTCGGAGGCGATCACCTTGTCGAGCAAGGCGTGGACATTGCAGGTCTGCATGCGCGGCGCCGAGAAGAGCTCGAAGGCCGAGAGGCGGTTGACGAGGCGCTCGATGCGGCGGGCCTCATCCTTGATGATGTCGAGAAGCTCTGACTGCCCGCCATGACCCTGACGTTCGAGCAGCTGCGCAGCCCCGATTATGCCGGCGAGAGGGTTTTTCACTTCATGCCCGAGGATGCGGCCGAAACCAGCGGCGCCGGCGATGCCTTCTGCCGGATCGCGCGAGGGCGCATCTCCCAGAACGATAACAAAGTCACCGCCCTCAATGCTCCGTACACGGACATCGCAGATTGTGCGGCTGCTGATCGATGGCCCGGAGATGGGTGTCGAGGGCGCAGTGATTTCCGCTGGGTCGCGGGCGGCGCGGTCGATGAGCTCGAACAGCGGCGAGTCGTGGAAGATGACTTCGCTCAGCGGGCGGTCGATCAGCGCGCGCCGGGAGAGCTGCAGCAGCGCTTCTGCGGCAGGGTTCACATCACAGATGCGGCGGCGCGGATCGATGTGCAGCAGGGCGACCGGGGCGATTTCTGACAGGTTGGAGGGGCGCGTCTTGTCCATGGCGATCATTTCAAACGAACTCCTCGGGAATTCTTTCGCAGTAGACGGCGCGCAGGGCGCGTACGAGGTCTGCCGGGCTTTCTATCCGGCACAGATTGGCGCGCAGACGGCGGCGCTCCGCCTCCGGCATCGCCAGCGCAAGATGATCAATGGCGGCGGAGACATGTTTGCGCACCATCCGCAGGCCGAGCTTCTGGCCGTAAAGGACAAGCGAGTCCGCGATCTGCTCTTCGATACTGTCGAGTTGTTCTTCCAGCGCTGGCGCTGACCAGCGGCGGCCTTCGAGGACTGCATCGATCTCACCCAGAAGCCAGGGCCGGCCCGTTGCTGCGCGCCCTGCCATCACGCCGTGCGCGCCGCTGAGGCGCAGCGCTTCACGGGCGGCGGACACCCTGTCGATGTCGCCATTGACGATGACGGGGACGGACACTGCGTCAACGGTTTCGCGCACGGCGGCCCAGTTGGCGCGGCCGGTGTAGAACTGGCAGCGCGTGCGGCCATGCACGGTGAGCATCTGCACGCCCTTGGATTCCGCGATGCGGCCCAGCTCCGGCGCATTGAGATGATGGTCATCCCAGCCGAGGCGCATCTTGAGTGTTACCGGGCGCTGGCCGGCGCCTTCGATGGCCGCGTCGATGATCTCGCCAGCGAGCGCGAGGTCGCGCATCAGGGCCGAACCGGACTGGC
>DNFL01000212.1 GCA_003486945.1 Hyphomonas sp.
GCGGGACGCGCGCCGCGAAGCGGCTCTGCCCTTGACGAGGACCCGTGCAGGCATCGCGGCTGTTCATGGCCGAATGGCAGGGCCTGCCATTCGGCCTGGAAGCAAATCTGCGGTCAGCTTTCGGCGCGCTTCGGGCGGGTCACTCTGAGGCGGCTTACCGAGGCGTCGCTTCTTCAGGCTCCGACTGTTCCCAGCGCAGCGACTCCGCAACGAGCGATCGGCGCCGGCGCAGCTTCTTTGCAATCTGTTTGATGAAGTGATCAAACCGGCGCTCACCAAGCGCATGCGCGATGTCGCGCTCGCTTTCCGGAACCGGGTCTGTCCGCGTCAGCCAGTAGAGCACAAAATGTCCAGTCGTCTCGACGCCGAGATCTACCGCCCAGAAGAGCTGCCCCAGGCGTTTCTCGAAACTGTCCATGCGCTCCATCAGCCGGTCCTCCAGCGAGCGATTGCGGTCCGGATCAAGATAGCAGCGCAGCGCCTCCTCCAGGATGTCGGTCTTGGTTGTCTTCTGCGCGCGAGCGGCGGCATCGAGCTGGGCAAGCAGCGCCGCATTGAAGCGGAGGTTGACGCGGGGTTTCATCGGCCGGTGACCGGGGGCGTTGAAAGCGTTGCGGCCGAGTAGCTTTTGAACACGAAGTTTTTGGGTGTCACGATGCGGGCTCCAGCGGTGTCTCCCAGTGTGCCGTCGCAGACCAGGGCCGCCTAGTTGGAGCGTCGGCAAGGCGGTGCAACCCTGTGCAAGCGGCTGCATCGCTATACAATTGATGGTGTACGGACGTTCGCGCGGATGCAACAGGTTCCGCAAAATCTGTACACCCCAATGGCGTGCAACGGGCACCGAAGAATTGTTGTGCAGACAAGGCGCTACCCAGGGGGTGGCGCCAACCGTTTTAACTTGCCCTACCGGGTTCGCCAGAATCCGCCCTTCCGCTGACCAGAAGTATGCCAGCGAAACGCCCTGGGAATTCTCATTTTATGGCACTGAGCGATAGATGATCCGGCGCTGTACCTCGCGGTAAATCAAGGCATCTCCGGACCAGCTAGCGGAATGCGCGGGAATGCTCGCAGAGGATCAAAATCATCGCGCTCAATGAAGGAGGAAGTATATGCTTTCAGGGTGCCAGAAAAGCTCCGTGAGCGATCAGGTCTTCGATGCTGCAGCTGCCTTCATGCTCGCGCATTCTGGCGGCTCGTTGGGTCAATCCAGACCGACGGCAAGCCTGCGCGCCAGCAACTTTCGAGTAACAAAAGTTCACTTGCCGGGCGCAAGGCTTTCAATCAGGGTTTCGCGCAACGGGAGGAATTTTGCATGGGCTGGAACACCAAAGATAGTGGCATGGCGCGTGCTGCAAGTCTGTTTTGCTTCCTGTTTGCCTTCGGTGCGGCGACCGCGCAGCCTTCCCAGACGGCCAAGGATTTTGAGGTCAACTGGAACGTCCGGCAGGCGACCGACAGCCGCCTGACCATGCTCGACAATACCCTGATGGGCGACAGCGTTGATCCGGATACGGGCGGTCTCAACTTCTCGCATACGGATGTGTCGATCCCGGGCAATTTCGGGCTGGAGGTCGCGGTCCGCCGCAATCTTTCGCAGGGGTGGAAATATCACAGTTCAATCAGCGCGGAGTTTGGCAACTGGTGGCTTGAGGTTCCCAAAGTCACACAGCTCATCCCTGAAGAGGGGGGCACCGCGTTCGCGTGCGCCAATCAAGCGCAGCCAGAGGCGATCTCGATCACAGTTGACGGGTCCAGCGGCGGCGAGCCTGTTGAAGTTCAGATTCCCTACCGCGATTATTCTGACGGTCTGCACCTTCATGTGCCGGGACAGGGATCAAAGATGATCCTGCGGGAACTCACGGGGACGCACTGGGCCTCTGGCACCGCTATGGCGACGGCGGACAACTGGATATTCAAATGCCGGGCGCCATCGGCGAACACGCTCTCCTATGAAGGCCTGACAGCCTACTCGCCCTCGGGTGACGAGTACATTTTTGATCGGGTCCAGTTCGTAAAAGCACCTGACGGGATCGCGCGCAATCAGGGGGCCTTTGGCCGGACCTACTTCACCCTTCTCGCAACACAAGTGACGGACGCCAGCGGCAACACTGTCAGCTACACGTATGATAGCCTCAACCGGCTGACGAGCATCTCGGCGAGCGACGGGCGGCTGATCACACTCGGTTATTCAGGGTCGTCAAAGCTCATTTCTAGCGTCACCGCCAATGGGCGCACCTGGAATTATACTTATGCGCCCGGTCCGCAGCTGACGCAGGTAACCCTGCCGGACTCGAAGACGTGGAGTTTCAGTCTCGAGGGCATGCTTGCAACGCCGGAGCCGGGCTCATGCACGACATCCGACCGTACACTGACGATGACCCATCCCTATGGGATGACCGCGACCTTCGTCCTGTCGGAAACCAAGCACTGGAGAAAGGTGACAAAGACGCCCCCTGGGCCAACGAATCTGGCGGGACTCTGCTACGGAACCGACAACGAAACCGGCACCCGGGACTGGCCCTATTTTGAAACGATGTCGGTCAAGACCAAGACGCTGAGCGGCACGGGCTATCCCTCTGCGACCTGGACCTGGGCCTATGAAGGTTGGAACGGACAAGGTTACCAGACAACAGGCGGCGAACAGAAGTGGACAGAGATGACCGATCCGCTCGGGCGCAAGACGCGCTGGTTCCATAACCGGGTCCACGGCGCCAACGAGAACCGGCTGGAAAAGATTGAGGCCAGATCCGGTACCACGGTGCTCAGCACTGTAACGAACAGCTATTTGAATGAGGCAGGGCTCGGCGTCACCTACATATTTGGTCCCACCGCCAATCTCGGGCAGGCGGCGCCCCGCCGTCAGACCGGCTCAGTGACGGTGCAGGACGGCGATACCTACACGTCGACCTATGCCTACAACACCACGCAGACCTCTTCGACCTACAGCTTCGGCTATCCGACCAGCGTCAGCGCCTCGACCAGCACCAGTACGACTGCCCGAACGACGGTCACGACGTATGAGCACAACAAGACGAAATGGGTGCTCGGCCTGCCGCTGACGACGACCGTCAATGGCCGGGCCACCGATGCCTTTGGCTATGACACGCTGGGCCGTCGCCTCTGGGCGGACCAGTACGGCACGCGGATTGCGGATTACAGCTACCACACGACCACGGGTTACAAGGGCGCGTTGCACTGGGTGGAGGATGCGCTGG
>DNFL01000365.1:0-639 GCA_003486945.1 Hyphomonas sp.
CGCGGCCTCGCTTTCCTGGCCGACGAGTTCCGGAGCTGTGGCGAGCACTGCAGCGGCGAGAGAGCGGCGGTCTTCATCGGACTTGTCGCCGGGCTGGGCAAGGAAGGCTGCCATCTCGCAGTCACCGGCCGGAAGACGGCCCTGCGCTTCGAGGCTGGTGACGATGGCGCGCTGTTCGGGTGTCAGCGTGCAACCGGTGCGGCTGGCGGTGGGGTTGTGCGCCGAGAGGCCGGATTCCTCTGAGGCCGGCTTCATCGAGGGGTCGATCTGGTCGACGCGGCCGCGCGTTTCGCGGGGCACTGGTGTGATCTGGTCGAAAGCAGCGCTGCTGCGCTCGGCGGGCGTGGCGCCTGGGGCAAGTTGCTTGATTGCCGCGGAACGATCCGGATCGGCTCCGGCAGCCAGGCTTGCGAGCGAAGCGGCGAGCGCGAGGCTAGCAAGGCGGCGGAGCCGGATGGGAGCCATGTTACGGTCCTGTCTGGGTGATCGAAATCTGCGCCCCGCCATATTGCGCGACAGAGAGGCTGAGGCCATCCCCATATTGCTGGTGCAGGAACACGTTGCCGCCGCCGGACTGGCTGATCTCGGAGAGATTGCCCGTGCCGTCCTGCAGGACGCCGGCGAAGTTTCCGCAATTGC
>DNFL01000365.1:891-17820 GCA_003486945.1 Hyphomonas sp.
GCAATTGCGGAAACTTCGCCGGCGAAGTTTCCGCAATTGCACTGGGTGAGATCGACCACATTGCCGACGCCGGACTGGGCGATGACGGCAATGGCTGAGCTGCCGGTGCCGGTCTGGGTGATCGAGGCGGAATTGCCGGAACCCTGCTGATTGACCACCGACACTTTCGACGGGCCGGAGCGGCCGGACAGGATGCCGTTGAAGAGCTGGGTGTCCTCGAGCGAGGGCGCCAGATCGAGGTCTCCGCCGAGACCATAGTCTTCAGTCTGCGCTGCGCCGCTTCCGGCAAGGATAAGGGCGGCCAGAACGGTCGCCCCTGTCTTGCTGAAGCGAAACGGCTTCACATCGCACCTATTGCGAGACGTTTGCCGTGTGGCCGGCACCGTATTGGAAGATGCCGGAGATGGCATAGCTGCCCGCCTGGTTCACGAAGGCCGTGTTATTGGCGCCACTCTGCAGGATATCGGAATAGATCGAGGTTGCCGTGACGCCTGATCCGGTTTGGATAACATCCGCCAGGTTGTTACCCGAAAGCCCAAGCTGGGGTCCTTGCTCGATATCTGCCGTTGCGAACGAGCCGCCCTGACTGACAAAGGCGGTGCTGCCGTTGTCGCCGGTGAGCTGGTTGACGTTCACGTTGTTGAAGAAGCTGCTGGGCGAGCTAAAGATGCGAACCGTTCCGTTCGACGATTCCTGGATGACGGATGCATTGTTGAACTGCCCCTCCATCGAAATGTCGATCAGGCCGTTCAGGCCGTTTTCCGCAACGTTGGCAATATGGCCAGTGCCAATCTGTGATACTTTGATGATAGCATTGGCGCCGTTGTTGTTCACTTCGACTGTACCGCGGCTCATGTCAGGCGACACACCGGGACCGGCAGAGAACGTACCCTGTCGGATATCTACATTGCCGTTCGCGCCGCGCTGGAAAACGCGGGCTGTATTGAACGTGCCGTTTTGCTTGACGTTCGCCACCGGCGCGACCGAAGTATTCAGCTGCCGAACGACAGCCGTCAGGCGGTCACCGCGCTGGTCGATATTTGCAGTTGCATCCGGCGTGTTCTGCACGATCGTCGCGGTGTTCACGCGAGTCCGGGCATAGTCGTGGATCTGATCGATCGTGGCGAGGCCGCGAGCCCGGGTCTGGGTGATCGTTGCATCGTTGGCAAAGCCCGCAGCCATCGGGCTTGTCGCCGAAGTCTGCGTCACCCTTGCATCGTTCCGGTTGCCATTCTGTTGAATGACAGCAAGGTTCTGGCCATTGATGACACCGCCAACGGCCTGATCGATTTCAGCGCGGTTGTTGTTCCCGGTCTGACCGATCTGCGCCGAGTTGTTTCCATCAGCAGAGGGAAAAACCTGGGCATGCGCCGAGGCCATTCCGAGAACTGACAGTGAAGCGGCTGCGATAAGGTACTTCTTCATGATACGCGTCCTTTCTTCTCTGTACTGACTATTGCTTGATAGAGGCGAAGTTGTTCGCTCCTGCCTGCGTGATGATACCAACTGCATCCAGCGAGAGCTGCGAGATCGAAGCGAAGTTGCCGCTGCCGCCCGACTGGTTGACTTCGGCATAGGCGCCCGCCGTCGCCTGGTCGATGTCGATCATGCCAGCATTGCCGCTCTGGTTCACGACCACGGTGTTCTCAGCACCCGACTGATCGACAAACAGATCGTTGCCGGTGCCCGACTGGATCAGGTTGGCCGCGTTGAGCGAGCCCGCCTGAGTGAGCCAGATATCGTTGCTGGTGCCGCCCTGGCCAATGGTGGCGCTGTTCGGACCAGCCGTCTGGGTGACGTAGGTGCGGTTGGACGTGCCATCTTGCGAGACGTCCGCGTCGTTGCCGGAATTGGCCTGGCTGATATCGATCAGGTTGCCGGAACCCATCTGCGAACCAGATGCCGAGTTGCCGTTGCCGCTCTGCACGAACGTAGCCGACGAAGTGTTTGCCAGCTGGTTGAAGTCAACTTCGTTGCCCGAACCGGTCTGCGAGGCATAGAAGGTTGCGCCGGAGCCGCTTTGCGTGATGTCGACGAAGTTTCCGAGACCCGAACCGATCTGATCAACGGTGATAACCGAGGAAGATCCGGTCTGCAGCGCGCTCAGAATGTTGTTCTGACCGATCTGCTCGACGGACATGATGTTGTTGGAGCCACCCTGGCTGACCGAGGCCATCTGGCTGTCGCCCGATTGATCAATCGTGATCGTGCCGTTGGTGCCGTTCTGATCGACGTTGGCAATGCTGTCGTTGGAATTGCCGCCGGTATAGCCCTGGTCAACAAGCACGGTGCCGCCGGTGCCGGATTGTTCGACGTCGGAGACGTTGCCGGTGCCCACCTGCTTCACGGTAGCAGATTCGGAATCGGCTGCGTATTGATCGATCGTCGATGAGTTGCCGACACCTTCCTGATACACGCTGGCGACGGCGTCGCCGCCTGTCTGGACGATCACCGAAGTGTTCTGAGTTGCCACGCCGGCGCCGGTGCTGATCTGCTCCACATCGGCGTCATTGCTGTTGCCGTTTTGGTTGATCGTGCTGGCGTTGCGCGCCGGGTTGCCAGAGGACGCGGAGTCGGACTGGTCGACATTCGCGAAATTGTCGTTGCCGTTTTGCGTGATGTTAGAGCTGCCGGCATTGCCGCCAGTCTGGTCGACAATCGCCGTATGGTCGGCTTGGTTCTGGGTGATGCTCGACGAGTTCGCGAAAGCGGGACTCGCCAGAACGAGAGCGATGGCCGCTCCTGCCATAAGTTTCATGCGCATGTATACTTCTCCCGTACTGCGTCCCGGCCCGCCTGCCCGGCGAGCCCCTTTGTCCATGCCGGGTCCCTTTGTCCCCTGGGGCCGGCAAGATCAGCGCACCCTGCGCTGTCCTCTTATTGGCGCGTCATCCGGCCGGTACTGACCGTCGACATGACGCGCAATTGTTCATGTTCGCTCCACGAGAACGACTGTTGTCGCCCGTCTGCAACCAGATTCCCCTCGTAAGATACCGGCGATGAGGCCGGTACAATCGGGAGGGCCGCGGGCTTAACCATGGCGGCAGGAATTGCCGTCTGCGGAGCATTCATTTCAGGCACACGGCGCACTTCGGCGACCTGAACGGCCTCCGGGCGGATGTCCTCCAGCTGAGCCATGTCATCAGGCATGTCCTGGGCTGGCACTTCTTCCTTGCGGACCGGCGGCGAGGCGCGGTTGCGCTTGGGGAGGGCTGCCGTTTTCTGGACAGGGGCCGGAGGCTCCTGCGCGTAGCTGACATTATGCTGCGGAATGATGCCGTCGCGCTCGGCAAGGTATTGTTCCATCAGCGCCGCACCGGCGACCTGGTCCTGGAATTCCCAGATGCCGAGCGCCGCGCCTTCCATGATCAGGAGCTCAACGGCTTTCTCCGTAGCCTGACGAAGGGCCAGCAGGTCCGGCTCGTTGGTCGTGATGCCGGTATCGACTTCGAGCAGCTCCTTGAAGCTGACGAAGCGGAACGCGTTGGCGGCCACGCCGATCGAAGCGATCTTCTTGGACGCGACGACCGAAGTGATGACTTCACCGGACTTCACGCTGACTGCGCGGAGATATACCGTGACCTTGTCTTCGCGGTAATCAGTCTTCGCGCCAATGCCGAGGAAACGCGCGCCGGCGCCGCCGGTGAGCGTGTTGGTGTCATAGCCGATGACGCCGCCTTCGAGGATGATGCCAGCAAACAGAAGCGGCGGGAGTGCGGCCTGGTTCAGCTCTTCCTCGCCGAGATACTGCTTGCGCATCTCGCGGATAATCTGACGTTCTTTCAAGAGGTTATCGAGATTCTCACGCTCGATGACCGTGAACCAGCTACGGTCGCCGGCATCTTGCAACGCCTTGAGGAGGACCGAAGTGGAGCCCTGCGTGACCGCGCGCGACAGCGTTTGTACGCCCTCGGAAGGTTTGAACTGACCGGTCTGGTCTTCGAACGAGTAGACTGCCACGGCGGCGCGCTCGGTCGGAGGCGGAAGTGTGCGAAGGCGCGACTGCGTGTCGGTGCGCACTTCGGAAATCGCGGGCTGTTCGATCAGGCCAGTGTATTTCTCCTGCGTCGTTGCGCAGGCTGCCATGATGGGCAGCAAAGCAGCGCCGAACAGCAGGCGGCGGAAGGAAGCGCGCATCTCAGAAGCCTCCCGGAGTCAGATCACCTTCGCCGGTGATCGATCCAAGTCCGCTCAGCGGATCGCTCGGGCTTTCCGATGAAAGATCGCCGGAGCTCAGAAGGCCGAGGATATTGCCGGTGGTTCCGCTGGTCGTCTGGCCAAGCAGCGGAATCGAAATTTCAGTGACGGCGCCGGTCGTGTTGTCCGTGATGGTCAACTGGACGGAATCAAGAAGGCGAACGAAAGTGATCACCTGGTCGCCGAACGTGATCGTGCCGGATTGCTGTGGATTGTCGCCGAAGATCGCGTCATTGACCTGGGCCGCGAGCGACGAGAGCAGACGGCTCTGCAGCTGGCGGAGGAACTGGTCGATCTGGGAGTTGCCTGTGGTCGGGCTGTTCGGATCCTTGTAGTCATTTTGGGCGTTGGCAATGCCCAGCAGGTGCGCCGAATTGAAACTGTCGCCGCCGAAAGACGGATTGACCGGTTTGTAGATCAGCTCCTGCGCCGTCGCCGCAAAACCGGCCGATGCGAAGGCTGCGGCCACGATAGCCGCGCGCTGAGTAAGGTTAAGTCCCACCATGGTGTGCGTCCTCGTCTTTGAGGACACCAGCTTGCGCTACAATTGCACTGACTGATGCGTCCCCACACATCTCAATGCAAGTTAAACGCCAACTTAGTATTGGGGTCAACGCCACTTTGCCTAAACTCGCGAAATTTAACCAAATATCTCCAAGTAATCGCGCGGCTTCAGAGCGAAATCAGGTAATCAACGGGTTTCTGGTTCTACCCAAGTTCCGGATGTTGCGAGCGTACCTTTGGCGGGATCGTAGCGGACGATTTCCGCGCCGCGTGAACCGACGTGCCGGTTGGGTCCGAAGGACAGCGCCGGTGTCATTGCGCCACTGAAATCGCGCAGGCCTTCCAGCTTTTCAACGAAACCGACGCGGGAAATATCGCGGCCTGCACGCATAAGGCTTTCTACCAACACTGCCGCGGCCGAATAGGCGTCCGCTTCGGACAGGATCGCCGACTTGTCACCGCCTGCCTTCGCACGTGTTCCCGCAAAAGCTGCCTGCGCCTGCGGATCGATGCGTCCGAGCGGCGCGGCGATGGCGATGTAGGTTTCCGCGGGCAGCGAGGCGCGGCTGGCGGGCGGCAGGGATGAGAAAACCGAATGCGTCATCAGTACACGGCGGGCGGGCCTGGCATTTACCAGGCATCCGGTTGAGGCCAGCAATACCGTGTCGCCCTTCTTCGCTGCGCAGGCGTCGCGCAGGCTGACAACCTCGAACGCTTCGACCGCATACCGCCGCAGCGCCGCGACCTGATCGGCCTCGCTAGCAACCAGGGCAAAGCCGCCCGCGGACGGCGTTTCGGAGGGCAGCAAGGACACAACCGGAAGGTCCGGATCGAGGCCCGCAGGCGCCGCGCCCTGAGGTGCGATCAGTGCGAAATAGGTGGAGGCCGCAGCTGCGGCAGCCGAAGGCGCGAGACCTTCGAACTTGAGCTTCCGGCCGTGCGCACCGCCGATCGCATTGATGTCGGCCGCCAGCGCATCCAGCACTTTCAGCTGCGAGCGCGTAGCCGGATGTCTCGGGTCTGCCACAACGCCGATCGTGATCGCCGTATCCGTGATGCCGGGATCCGTCACCTCGCCCACAACGGCGAGGAATGCCCAGAGATCTGCGAGCTGTTTGTCGGTAAGGTTGAAGCGCGGCATCGCTTCGGAAAGATCGTTGCCGCCGGCATCCTTGCCTGTGCGCACCGCGTTGCGGAAAGAGGTCAGGGTGTAAGGCGGGCGTTTGCGGCCGGTCGCTTCTTTCACAGTATACGGACGGGTGAGCGCGTCGCGCGTGATCTGGCTCGGCTGCACGCCGCGCTCGGCTTTGCCGAGACCGGTGCGGCCGTGGCAGGAGGCACAGGGCAAGGAACTGGCGGGCAGCTTGGTTGTCAGCGTTCCGATGCGGGCGGTTGCGTCATCCAGCGCCGAGCCTTTCTCTCCGAAATAGGCAGAGCGCCCGCGGGCTTCGGCAGAAGTCAGGTCTGCGCTTGCCTGCAACCCGCCGAGAAGGACGAATGCAAGCGCGGCAGCGACTGCCTTAGGGCTTATCGTAAATGCCGTCAGCAATGTCTTTGACCTGTTCCGCGATCACCGCGTCGCTGAAATGCGCCGGAATCTTCCGCCAGCGAGCAGTCTTTGTGTTGCCGACAAGGAACGCCGTCAGGTGCGCTTCCTTTTCGAACACCTGCCCCATCTTGCTGCTGACCGTTTCGATATTCTTCTCCGGCCCGGTCAGGAACAACCAGCCATTGCCGGCCTTGTACTGCTTGCGATAGTCGGCAAGCACCTTCGGCGTATCGACCTTCGGATCGACCGTGATCGAAACAATATAGATATCCTTGCCGATACGGTCTTTGAGGCGTTCCTGAATGCGCTGGAGGTTCGCATTGATCAGCGGGCAGGCATCGACGCAGCTGCTGAACATGAAGCTGATGACTACCGTGCGCCCCTCGAGCACATCAGAATAGAATTTCAGTTTGTCCCCGGCATGGCTCGTCAGCACGGTGTCCGTGAAGTATTCGCGGGCCTTTTCCTGGCTGTCAGAAGCCTTGATGTTGCGGGTTTCGACCTTGTCACCCGGCTTGTGCGAAAGGCCGTGCGCTGCTGCCGGCAGGACGAGGAAGGCCGAGAAAGCGGCGGCCAGAACAGCTCTGTACAGAGATTTGATGTGCATCTGTGTCGTCCCCGATGCCTAATGTGCGTGCAGGCTAGCGTCTTGCGCGCGCGCCGCAATCAGTTCGCGCACACGCGCTTCAACAAAATCCGGATCCGGCATGCCGTAGATCCGTGAAAAGCGGTTTGTGGACGCGTCGCCGATCAGGATCATTGCCGTGTGATTTTCCGGATTGGTCGAATAGGCGTTAAGCCAGTTCAGGGCCTCATCCATCACCGGCTTGTCCCCGGTCAGGAAAGTCCAGTCCGCCTTGCGCGAAGAGGCAAACGCCGCCAGCCTCTCGGGCGTATCAACAGCAGAATCCACGCTCATCGAGATAAAGACGAGGTCGTCTACGGGAACGTCCGTTAGGCGGCCTTTCGCTTCGGTCAGCAGGGAGGTCGTCACCGGGCAGATGGTCTGGCAACTCGTGAAGATGAAATCGACGACGGCAATGCGCGGACCGATGACGTCAGATCGCAGGTGGCGCTCGGCGCCGGTCTGGTCGAGCATCGCCGCGTCACTGAACACGACCAGCGCCTGTTGCTCCGAACCCGAGGCTGGCGCTGACGGGTTGTGCACATGGTTGGCGTGCGCATCGCCGGCATTGTCCGCGGCTTTGCCGCAAGCAGAAGCCAGGCACGCAAATATAGCCAGCGCGAGAAGACGAAGCCCGGTCATGGCGCGCCGCCTCCCGTTGCCGTTTCCTGCACGACCAGCGTGATGAAGGGCAGCTTCGCATAGTCGAGTCCCAGGCTCGGCACAGCGGGGTAAACATAGTAGGCGCCGGTAGTATCCGGCGTGAAAGTGAATTCGTACTTTCCGTCGCCGAGCGCCTTGACCGGATGTTCCTGACGGTCCTGCCCAGGCGAGCGGAACGTCAGCACACGAACATCATTGCCCTTGTAGGGCGCACCGCCCCGGGCCGTATCGTTCAGCGTAAAGCGCACTTTCGCCTGCTGGCCCAGCGGCACGAGAGCGCCGCTGCGGGATTCGAAAGCAATCCGGAGCGGGAGTTCATCGCGCACAAGCGCCGGGTTCGCCGTCACACCAAAATCGAAACATTCGATCAACTGAGGATTGTCCAGCGTCAGGATCATCTGGAACTTGCCTTCAACCGGCATCTTCACGACCGAAACATATTCACCGGGCGCCGCTTCCTTGATTGTCCTGTCGGCGACCATCGCGGAGACGGGCCGGTGGCCATAATTGCCGAAGCTACCCATCGGCGCGTTCATGCCTTCCATATAATAGAAGACGTTCGCATCCGCCGGGCTGACGACCAGCGTTGCCGCCTCGGTGACCGCCGGCGCAAAGAGGTCCGCCGGCAGCAATTGCGGCGAATCTTTCGGCGCGCGCTCGCCGGCTTCAAACTGGTTCACGGTGATTGGCGCCTGCCCACCAATATCGGCGAGGCGGATCATCGATACTTTCGGAGTGCTCAGCCCGCGGACATAACCGAACGACCGGGAAAACACGATCTGGAACGGCTCGCCTTCGATATCGATCCGGTGGATCTGCTGGTCATTGGCGGTGTCGAAGACGAACACGGCATTCTCGGCAGGATTGACAACGAAGCCGTAGCGGCCATCCGGCGTCACGCGCATCGGGCCGAGGCCCGGCTCGAGCTGGATCGTGGCGCGTTGCTTGCCACTTGCCGGATCAATCACCAGCACTTCGCCCGTCTCGCCATCCGCCACATAGGCCGCTTTCGACAGCGGCGACCAGGCCAGCGAGATCGGCGTGCCGCGGACCGGGAAATCCTTGGTCTTCTTCAGGTTCCGGACATTGATCAGGCTGACCGTGCGATCCTCCCGGTTGCTGACGAGGGCATAGCGATTGTCCGGCGTGACCAGAAGTTCGTGATGACCGCGGCCGGTTTCGATATGTGCCTTGACGTTCATCTTCTCGGTGTCGAGCACTGTCACGCCGGGCTTGCCGCCGACCGTGCCGACCCAGGCATACCGGCCATCGGCCTGAACGGTGATCCGCGTCGGGCGTTCGCCGACTTTCACGGTTTCGATCAGGCGGAAAGTGTCGAGATCCACGAAGCTGACGCCGTCGATCGTCGGATGGGCGACATAAACCTGCTTCTCGTCGGCCGAACGCGCCCAGTCCTGCGGCGGGCCGGGAAGGATGACCTGGGTGAGCAGCTTGGTGATGCCGCGCACACCGATGATCGGGTCGATCACCGCGATGGTCGGGTCGGAGTTCAGCACCACGATGTAGTAGCTGTTGAGATCGATCATCGGGCGCACGCCGACATAACCGCTGAGATAAGTCGCGGCAGCAGACCGGCAGGCCTCTTTGTCCGCCGCCGCATCAGCGCGCAGCGGATCGATCCAGGCTGCGGGCAAGAGGCCAGTGATTGGCTTGCCCGTATTGGTGTCGGTGAATTTGAGGCTGATGCGCGCCATCTCGCCGGCTTTAAGCGGCTGGTCGGGCTCCATCACGGAGGTGATCGCAAAATCGACCTTCAGCCCGTCACGCGAAACCGAACTGCCGCGAACCGTGTTGCTGTCCGGGCGAAGCAGAAAGAAGGCACAGATAATCGCAACACCGATGGTTAACGCCAAAGGCAGCGCCGCCTTCCGGATCCAACCTGGTACATTCTCAGTCTGCATGACCCTCACCCGGCAGAAAGTTAACCTGAGCCGGGTGAGCAATAAACATGCCCACCCGGCTCATGCCAGATAATCAGGAAGATGCGCTATTCCTCGATCCTGACAACACCCCAAAGGCCGTTCAGGTTTCCGAAGGACGCGACGTCCCGGTAGAGATAGTCGCCGGGCGCTGCCATGGATCCGCCACCATAGGTCAGGATGTTCCAGCTGTTGCCGACCACAATATTGTCGGTCGTCGAGCGGGCACGGCGTGACCAGTGATTGGCCATCACATCCGAAGGTCCATCGACTGACTTGAAGGGCTCTTCGCGCCAGTTGTGGCCAAGGATCGTGAGCGTCGTATTCCGGGCATAGCCGCTCGGAATGGCCACGCGGAACCGCATTTCCTGTCCAGGGCGGGCCTTGAACACCGGGGTTTCCGGGTCAAGGCCGGCTGTCATGACGTTGGAATAGGCCCGGAAGGCATTGGTGATCGAAGCAAGGCCCGGTCCTGTCGGCGCTGCCAGAGCGCCTTCCTCCTGCCCGTCATCGACTTCACCGGCGCCGCCCGTGTTACCCCAGCCCCAGTCTGCGCCGGCGGGGAAGCCGAAGCGGAACCAGAGCGGCTCGGTGGCGAAGTTGATCGCCGCACCGCCGGCATCGTGTGCGTCTTCCGGCACGCCGGGGCCTTCGCCTGCGATATTCTCGACAGGTGTGCCATCGCGGTACCGCAGGTTCACCGCTTTCTGGAACACCATCGAGAAGTCTCGGAACTGCTGGCCACCCGGCAGGGTCACAGTTGCCTGCGCCGTCGTGCCTGGATCCAGCGTGAAGGTGGAATCCTTCGGCAGGATGGTCATCACACCAATCAGGCCTTTCTGGCCCTGTTTGATGTAATCGGCCGGGAAGATCGGCATCGCGCCATATTCCACCGGGCGGGCAACCAGCTCGAAGCTGTTTCCATAGAGCGCGCCGAAGGCGCCCGACTTGCCTTTACCCGAGCTGTATGCCCGCGGAGCGAGTTCGAGGTCACCCGCATAGTAGCGATAGACCCGTGAGCTGCGCGGCGCGACCGTCTGCACCGGGTTGATGCCGACGTTTACACCATCATCCCGCGAGACATCGTACTCCACCTTCTGCGTGTGCAGACCGACATGGCTCGAAGGCTTGATCAGGTTGTTGTTGAAGGTGGTGTAGCCGCGCGGATCGCTCCGGTCACGGATAACCGTGTAATGCTGCATCACATAGCTGGCGAGATCAGGCACATTCTCCGGCAGGCGGTTGCGCACCGTCACTTCGATACATTCGCCTGCCGCTGCACGGATGCTGACCGGCTCGAACTTGTACTGGTTCGGGAGCTTCACCGGGCAATCCGGGTTCTCCACGCCGCCAAACCTGTTCGTGCACTGGGTGGTTTCCGCAGCCGTCACCGCATCCTTGCGAAGATCAGCCGTCGGAACATAGACCAGCGCCGTCGGGTCGTGCAGCGGGCCGCGCATGCCGTTCGACAGCTGCGTGGTGCGCGTGTTGTAGCGCAAGGTGCCGCCATTCGGGTCAAGCGGTCCGCCGACGTGCATCACCGCCGACGAGTCCGACGGAATGATAGATGTAGCGAACGGGGTCTTGATCACCCGGTTCACAGAAACCGCCGTGATGTCATACCTGCGTACAGGCGCCGATTTCGGGCACACACCGTTGAAGTCATTGCGGTTGCTGATCGTAATCGGCGAGGTCCGCGGGTTGTTGGGCAGCGAGGCAAGGTCTGCACGTGACACGTCATAGGAGCGCATTACCCCCCATGTGCCGGTCCACAAGCCTTCCTGCGACGCATCCCAGGCGTAGAGATAATCCGACTCTACCGTTGCCTGATCGACATCCCCGAAGATGTTCGTCGAGAATGACGCCTTCTCCGAGAGACCGACCTGCAGGGCTGCACGCCAGCCCGAGCTCTCGCTCACACCGAAGCCTGACCCTCCGTTGAGCCATTTCACACCATGCACTACGGCTGTGTGTTCGTGCTCGTGCGCGCCGGCCATGATCTTCACACGGACGATATCGCCTGCATTGGTCCGCATGATCGGCGTGAAGGGGTCACCATTGCGGATATCCTTCGTCAGCAACGGATACGGCGTCGAGCCGGCCTTCGTGTTGAGCTGCGGGATCTTGCGATCCGTCCGCGTCTGCAACGCATAGGAGAGGTCACCGGCAAGGCCGGCGGCCTGCGCGCCGGGTTTGCCATCCGGACCGTTCCGGTTCGGGTCATACACGCGGTAGCCGACCGGTTCGTTGCGGTAGTTGATGACAAATGTGCCGATGTCAGCTGCCGAGACAGCTTCGGGGCACGGGCGCGGAACACCGCCAGGGCAGATCGCGTGAATTCGAACTGCATCCGGGAAGGCCGTGGACTGACGATGCGATGGGTTCAGCGCGAAGCGGAACGAATCCTCGGTCGGCGGCGCCGGCATTCCCTGAGCGTTCACACCGGTCCAGGCATTGGCATTGTAGGCATGCGCGAAGTCCTGCGCGGCAAGATAGAACTCGCGGAAGGAGTCGTCCGTGCCGTCGCCGTCGATATCGCCGGCAATGATCATGGCCTGCCATGAAGTCGGGCCACCATCCGCGCGGGTGTACATCTGCTCGCCGGTCTCGTTGTGCTTCCACACCGAGCCCGCCGGGTTCACGAGCAGCGTGGCGTAGAGGCCGACCTGCTGGTGCGTCGACGGGCCGAAGTGGTCGTGCGTGAAGGTCACGCCGAGACCGCGGTCAATACCGTCGACATTGTGCAGCGGGTCAATGAACCAGCGCTGGATCATCGTTCGCGCGCCGAGATAGGCGCCGCCCGGCCCCGCTCCGAAGAAGGGGTGCGCCTTCGGCGACAGGAGCGAATCGCCGGTGCCTTCTTCAAGCGTGTAGCGGTTGATCGCCTCGATCCGGTGACGGACCGTTTCAGCGCCGAAAACACCATCCTCATAGTTCCAGCCATTCGCTGCACCGTCGGCGGCAACAAGGTCCCATTTGGGCAGGTGGATATGCTGGCCGATGATGTCGGTCGGCGTGGTCACCTGATAATCGTCGACGTAGTAGAACTCCGGGACGAGGTTCGTCTGATAATACATCGCACAATCGTACGAGTTCAGGCGGAACACAAACGGCTCCGGCGGACGGGTCTTGGCAAGGGTCGGGGCCACATCTTCCCACAGCGTGATGATACGCTGTTGCGGGAAGTGATCGCCGAGTTTGTTGAAGACAACGTCGAGCTGAATGTTCGCGCCCTTGTAAACGCGCGGGTTATCCGCACCAAACACAGCCGTGAACGTGTTTGCGAGCCCGCCGGCCGTCCCGGAGAAGAATTTGCCGAGCGTGCCGCTATTGAAGACGGTACCCTCGTCATCCATGCACGGCTCGAAGAAGGGCGCGCCTGGCTGCGGCAGGGCGCCATTGGTCGTGAACGCAGCAGGCTGCACCGAACCGTTCAGCATCTGCCGGAACGTCGGGTGTTCGCGGCGGGCATGGAAAGCCATGGCAGCACGCTCGACATCGTTGCCGAATTCACTGAGATAGTTCGGCTTCGCCTTCAGGATATGCTTCTCGAACGAGAACCTTGTCTGGTGTTGATCCGAGATGCCGCCCACGGCGTAACCGTCAAGGTAGTGACGCGGCAGGCCGCCGTCCCATCCGCCGGAGTTCGGGTTGGCCGGGTTCGGCGCCATGTCGAGCGGCGGCGACGGGGCACGCTGTCCCACACCGCCCTCAATTCCGCCCACCCAGAACGGGAAGCCTGGGTTCTTGAGGCCCGTCGGGTTCAGCTGGTTCGCCGGATCGCTGGGATCCAGCGATGCAAGCACGGTCCGGGTGTCGATCAGGGCCGGGCTGGTATCCGTCCGGTCGATCACGGCCTGACTGGAATCAGCGATGCCATCATTGTTCTTGTCAACCGAGGCAATGAATACCCGGCCCGGCATCGGCGGCAGAGGCTTGCCAGGTAGCGGAACGAGCGCCGGGATTGGTGTGCCGGCTACGATTTCGCCATCCGGCAATGCACGCGCACCCGCTGCAGGCTTGCCGCGCTGAAGGGCAAATGCGTCCTTGTGGTAGCCATCCGAACCGACCGGAACATCGAGTACAGTGCCGGACTGGAACGTGTCATGGTTGCGCCACAGCGCCCACATGCCTTGCGCAAAGTGCGGATAATAGTGGCAGTGATAGATCGCATCGCCAGCAGACTTGTTGCGGTTGCCCGAACCACCGAACGCGATTTCAAAAGTATACGCACCGCCAGGACCAATGCCCTGCGCGTCCATATAGTTGGAATTGTCATCGTCCGGATCAGCCAGCCACTGGTGGTTGTGAAGGTGGAAGATGTGATGCTCTTTCGGACCCGCATGCAGGTTCCGGAACTTCACGAAGTCGTTGACGTAGGAATGCTGCACGTTGGCCGGATCATCCGGGTACTTGGCATAGGTTGCACGGATCGAAGGATCGCGCTCGCAGAAGGGATCGCCAGGCTGCGGCGAGCAGAACTCAAGCCCCGCATTCGCCGGCACATCGACCAGCATGGCCGGATCGCCGGTTGCAAACGACGTCAGGAAGAATTCCTCATACGAGCAGCTGAGGCAGTCATGAGCCGGGCCCACGCCGAGGCGGTTGGCAATCACAGTCGAGCCGGCGCCGCCGGACCCCTGGTTGATCATGAAATGGTCGCCGACGCCGTGCAGCGTGTGCGAGAATACCGGATCTTCATACCAGAAAGGGAAGGCCTGCTTGGCCACGGTTTCGTCATTGAACAACGCAATGAACTCGCGGAACGGTTCGAGACGGTTCGGCATTGCGGGGTTGCGCTGACCGCGATCTTCAAGAGGATAGGTCGACGCCGGGAAGGATCCGTCTGGGTTCGGGCCTGAGATGATGGCATTGATATCCGCCGAAACGGTCTGAATGCTCGATCCGCTTATGTCGAGCATGTTGAGGATCGGCTTGCCCGCCTTGCCTTCCTGTTTCCAGGGGTTGCGGTTCGGATACCTCGCTTCGTAGTTGATGATTGGATGACCACCCGGCGTGCGGCCGATCGTGGCGAGGCGAAGGTCTTCCTCAGTCACCTGGCTGCGATGGAAATTCGCGCCTTTGGGCTCAACAACAACAACGCCGAACAGACCGTTTGAAAGGTTGCCGCCCGTGCCTTCACCGCCGAAGCTTGCAGCATGCGACAGCACCAGATGTGGGCCTTCAGCGTCTGCATAGAAGCGATAGGTCTTGGTCTCGCCGCGCGCGGCCAGCGAGTTGGCCGACTTGCCAACGTAAGCGGACGTATCGAGCGAGGAATTCAGCGCACTCATGCCGAGGGGGGTGAAGCCGGCGCGGCGCTCTGCAACCTGGTCGTTGACCGTCATGACAGGCGGATTGGCGTTGAAGGGGTTCGCCTGCGCGCTGAGGAGGTTGGTGAAGTTCACTTCGAGGCAATCGCCTTCGCGGACGCGCAGCACGATGGGGCGCGGGCGTTTGTCCGGACGGAGCGTGACGTTGCCTGGGCTCAGCACGCCGCCATTGGCTTCCGGCTTGCCGTTGCTTCGGTTCACGACATCCGAGCGAAGTGCATATACCATGCCGTTGACGTTCTGCGCACCGAGGCGGTTGAACATCAGAGGCTGATCCAGCGCGACAACGTCGGCTTTCACAGTCCGATTGCAAACCGGAAGCTGAGCTTCTGCATCAAAAGCGAATGAAATGGCGCTAAACGCGCAAACAGCCAGCCCTGCGGCCAGCCTGGAAAAACCACCCAACACGTCCCCCTCCCAAAAAGATGACGCTATAAAAGAATACCGTGCACGGATTGTCCCGATCCAAGCACTGAGTCTGTATAAGTCACGGCAGGCATCGCGTCCACAGTGAATGAGGCAGAATTTGGCTTTTTTTGCGCCAATACAAGTATAGCAAGATATTCAGGCAGGAGCGCTCCCCTTCTGAGCAGTAGTGCCGAGTGTATCCTTACGTAAGGTTCCGGATGTCACTGCGCATACAGTAACTTCGCCGCGAGAACTTTTGTGGCGCCATCTCGCGTGACGCGAATCCGGACGATCCCCGGCAACTCTCGCCCTTCAGAAAACTGCGGCGGCACGCCGGGCATAGGTTCGTTCCCAGAGCCATATTCGAACGCAATTGCGTCCGCGCACGCAATCACGACCCGATCGTCACTCGCCAACGGCGCGAAATTGCCGGCAAACGTTACATCCTCCCAGGAAAGCACAAGGTCTACCTGCTCGCGGCATGCCGGGTTTTCCCCCGCCCGCAAGGTGATGCGCGAATATCCCGACGGTTTGCGCCCGACGCCGCCATCCACCAGAAAGCGCACACCGCTTGGGGTGGGATCGAAGATCACCCGGCTTTCAGTATCAAATCCGCGCGGTGACAGGGCGCGCGACATCCAGTGTTCCAGCAGCCGCTCGGTCTGCTGCCACTCGGCCTGCTCATTATTGGACTCCGCCGCTTGCCACATGCGCAGGCCAGTGCGCACCGATTGCGTCACGGCAACCGAGATCAACCCGAGCAGAGTTAGCCCTACCAGCATCTCCAGCAGGCTGAAGCCTGCCTGACGGGCGCGCCGGCGGCTCATGGCTGCCGCTCCATGCCCAGCTCTGCCGGCAGTCGCAGCGTCTCGAGCTGCGCGGTCCGCCCCACCCGGTCCACCACCTCAACCCGCACACGTACCAGGCTCGGCGACAGCGGCTCCATCCGCACCTGCCACCGCAGGCCATCCGCATCTGTGCCCGAACGCGACGGCTCGAACTGGCGGACGGCATCAACCTCCAGCATCAGCGCTTTCGCCCGTTCCAGCCGCACGATCAGTGACTCGTGCGCCGCCCGCGAGCGCGCCGTCTGCGAATAGAGCTCCAGCAGCGCCATGCTGGACAGGCTGAACACCACCAGCGCCACCAGCGTTTCCATGAGAGTAAAGCCGCGCGCGTTCATCCCGCCGTCTCCCGCCCAACGCGCGAGGTGAGCCAGTCGACCGTCACCGTCTCGCGCCGGCCGAGTATTTCAAACGTCAGCTTACCGCCGGTCGATGACCCGTCCGGGAAGAACACAATCGCCGAAGGCCCGGCCGATGCCGAGGAAACAAGACTTGTCTCAATGCCCTCCGGCACGCTCACCGAGGCATTGCCCGGCCCGGTGATCCTGCGCGCCTCAGCGTCGAACACCACCCGCTCCGCCCGCCCGCTGGACTGCGCTGCGATCCGCGCCTCGCGCACCAGGCTGGCCGTCTCGGACGCCGCCTTGCGCATTTCGAAGGTCGGGCTGCGCCGGCTGACGGACAGCGACACGACCCCCATCGCCAGCGCGAGGATAGTCAGCGCCACCAGCAGCTCCATCAGGGAGAACCCCGCCTCGCGCCGCTTATGGGAACGCGCGCCGCTCATGGTCAGATCGCCAGATCGTTGACGCTCATGATGGCGCTGAGAAGCGTCAGCACGATGCCGCCGATGAGCACGCCCAGC
>DNFL01000045.1:0-4369 GCA_003486945.1 Hyphomonas sp.
TGGACGAACCGACCAACCACCTTGATGCCGAGACGGTGGCCTGGCTGCAGAACTACCTGATCAACTTCCCCGGCTGCGTCATCCTCGTGACCCACGACCGTTACTTCCTCGACGACATCACTAGCTGGATCCTCGAACTCGACCGTGGCCGCGGCATTCCCTACCAGGGCAACTATTCGCGCTGGCTGGAACAGAAGGCCAAGCGGATGGAGCAGGAAGCGCGCGAGGAGAAGGGCAAGCAGAAATCGCTGGCCAAGGAACTCGAATGGGTGCGCTCCGGCCAGAAGGCGCGTCAGGCGAAATCCAAGGCGCGTATCCAGGCTTACGAGCAAAAGGCTGCCGAGGCAGAGCGCGAGCAGGTGATGACCGCGCAGATCCGCATTCCGCCCGGCCCGCGCCTTGGCGGCGTGGTGCTGGAGGCAGAAGGCCTGCGCAAGGCGTTCGGCAACAACCTGCTGATCGAAGACCTCGACTTCAAACTGCCGCCCGGCGGCATTGTCGGCGTGATCGGCCCGAACGGCGCCGGTAAGTCGACGCTGTTCAAGATGATCCTCGGACAGGAAAAGCCGGATGCGGGCACGCTGCGCGTCGGCGAGACGGTGAAGATCGGCTATGTCGACCAGAGCCGCGACAAGCTCGACCCGAACAAAAACGTCTGGGAGGAGATTTCCGGCGGTACGGACATTATCGATCTTGGCGGCGTCAACGTCATGTCGCGCGCCTATGTTGGGGCGTTCAATTTCAAGGGCACCGACCAGCAGAAAAAGGTCGGCATCCTGTCGGGCGGTGAGCGCAACCGCGTGCACCTCGCCAAGATGCTTCGCGGCAGCCACAACCTGCTGCTGCTCGACGAACCGACCAACGACCTTGACGTGGAGACGCTGCAGGCGCTGGAAGAGGGCCTCGACAATTTCCCCGGCTGCGCCGTTATCATCAGCCACGACCGCTGGTTCCTTGACCGGATGGCGACGCACATTCTCGCCTTCGAGGGCGACAGCCATGTCGAATGGTTCGAGGGCGATTTCTCCTCCTATCTCGAGGACAAAAAGCGCCGCCTCGGAGAGGACGCGGTCAATCCGAAACGCCTGAAGTTCAAAAAGTTCGGTCGCTGATCACTTGCGGTGGCGGATGGGCGCTCTAGTCTCCCGGTCCTGACAGAGGACCGGGAGAGGCTCATGGACTTGCGGTTTGCAGCGGCACTGAGCGCCCTTGCGCTGACAGCGTGCGCAACGGCGGTGGTGGACGATGGTGCGCCGCCCGTTTCCTTCGAAGCCGAGGGGCTGATCGCCGGACCTATGACGGGGGTGATCGAGGCGCTGGCACGGGTCGAGACAACCTCCGTTGAATTGACGCAGGTCTATCTCGACCGGATTGCCGCAATCGACAAAGCTGGGCCGAAGCTGCAGGCCGTGATTGCCATCAATCCTGATGCGCTCGCGCAAGCGGCGGCCAGCGATGTGCGAAGGGCGCGCGCGGAGATATTGGGGCCGCTCGACGGCGTGCCGGTGCTACTGAAGGACAATATCGAGAGCCTTGACCCCATGCCGACGACCGCCGGATCGCTGGCGCTGAAGGACAATATCACAGGCCGTGACAGTCCGCTGGTCGCGAGGTTGAGGGCGGAAGGCGCGGTGATCCTTGGCAAGACGAACCTCAGCGAGTGGGCAAATTTCAGGTCGAACCATTCCATGAGTGGCTGGTCGGGCGTGGGCGGGCAGACGCGCAATCCGCACATGCTGGACCGCAATCCCTGCGGGTCGAGTTCGGGCACCGGTTCGGCCATTGCCGCCTCGCTGGCGGCGGCGGGAGTGGGCACGGAAACCAATGGCTCGATCATCTGCCCCTCGAACGTGAACGGGCTGGTCGGGTTCAAGCCGACGGTGGGACTTATTCCGCAGACGTACATTGTTCCGATCTCGCCAAGCCAGGACACCGCCGGGCCGATGACGAAGACGGTGCAGGACGCGGCGCTGATGATGAATGCGATGGTGGCGGGGGATGAGGATTTTGCGAAGCATCTGTCGGGCGCGGCATTGAAGGGCGTTCGCATCGGTGTGCTGCGCGATGCGCAAGGGACCAATCCGGACATCCATGAGAGGTTCGATGCGGCGTTGCGGGTGATGACGCAGCTTGGCGCGACCCTTGTGGACATTGAGGGGCAGGCGACACCTCCGGCCTTTTGGGGGGAGGCGCTGGCTGTATTGGAGTATGAGTTCAAGGCGAGCCTGGATGCGTACCTGGCGCAAGCCGCGCCGGGCGTGACAGCGCGGTCACTCAGCGACGTGATTGTGTTCAACACACACCATGCTGAGGAGGAGCTGGCGCTGTTCGGGCAGGACCTACTTGAGAGCTCGGAAGCGAAAGGTCCGCTTACGGACGAGGCCTATCTGACCTCGCTGGCGAACATCCAGCGAGCGACGCGGGAGGACGGGATTGACCGGCTGCTGGCGGAGTTTGGTGTTGATGTGCTCGTTGCCCCCTCGGGCCCGGTTTCGCCGCGGATTGATCCGGTGAACGGTGACACCTGGCCGGAATGGGCTGGGGCGGGATACCTCGCGGCGGTCGCGGGATATCCGGTCCTGTCGGTGCCGATGGGCAATGTGCATGGCATTCCAGTTGGCGTGTCGTTCACGGGGGCGAAGGGCACAGATGCCCGGCTGCTCAGCTATGGGCACGCGTATGAAACTGCAACAGAGCTGCGCCCCGAGCCGGGATATCTTCCGTCTGCGGAGGACCGTCCGGAGATCGCGGTTGCGATGCAGAGGTAAGGGTCGTTCTTTAAAGGCGTTCGGTGCTGCTTTCGAGTTCTCATGCTCAGCGCACCTGTGCACTTTCGCTTTGCTTCAGTGTTCCTTTCTGGGTCCCGGCTTCGCTGGGCTGACACAGAGAGACGTGGGGAATTGGGGCGGTACATTGCGGCCTTTAGCTCAGGTGCGGCCTATTGAGATCAGAGGGCAGCGAGGATCCGGGCGGCAATTTCGGCGGGAGGGGTGGTGGCTGTATCGACTGTCAGGTGAGGTGTTGGCATGGCTGCTTCGCAGGCGGCAAATTGCGGCTGGAGGGTCCGGAGCAGGTCTGCATCCCGCAGCTTGCCGAAGGCGGCGCGGTCGGGATTGGAGATGCGAGCGAGTTGTTCGTGTGCGGGTAGTTTCAGGTAAGCAAGGAATGTATGGCCGCCCTTGCCGGTTACGAGATCGATGGCGCGTTGAGCGAAGTCGGGGGAAACTGTGGGTTCGGGCTGGAAGGTGAAAATCAAGGACCGGTCTTCCGCCGCCGCCGCGCCGATCACATCCAGCCAGAATTGTTCCCGCAGGCGCATAAAACTTGGCGAACCGAAGGGGAAGACTGCATGCACGGTGTCGACCACGAGGTGGTTGTGGAAGAGCGCATAGCCCGTTTCCGCGGCAAGCAGGCGTGCGACGGTCAGTTTGCCGGCGGCGGGCGGTCCGTAGAGGAAGACGAACTGCACCCGCGCCTACTCGAAGCGTTCGCTGCCGGTGGGGTCGTAGGCGAGGTTGCCGAAGCGGGTGCGGTCGGCATCGAAGGCGAGCTTGACGGTGCCGATGGGGCCGTGGCGTTGTTTCGAGACGATGACTTCGGCAACGCCGATCAGTTTGTTCAGCCGGTCGCGCCATTCCTGCCATTTCTTGTTTGATTCCGGATCGCTCGGGTTCGCGGGCGGCTCGGCGCGGGCGAGGTAGTATTCCTCCCGGAACACGAACATCACGATGTCGGCGTCCTGTTCGATCGAGCCGGACTCGCGCAGGTCCGAGAGCTGCGGGCGCTTGTCTTCGCGGTTCTCGACCTGACGTGAAAGCTGCGAAAGCGCAATGACCGGGACTTTCAAATCCTTAGCGAGCGCCTTCAGGCCTTGCGTAATTTCGCTGACTTCCTGCACCCGGTTGTCGCCTTTCTTGGACGAGCCGGTCACCAGCTGCAAATAGTCGATAACGATGCAATCTAGGCCGCTGGTGCGCTGCAGGCGCCGGGCCCGCGCTTGCAGCTGAGCGATGCCGATGGCGCCGGTTTCGTCGATATGCAGCGGCAGCTGGAACAGTTCGGCGGCTTTGTCCGCGAGCGTCTCGTATTCGTGCTTCTGGATTTTGCCTTTGCGGATGCGGTCGGACTCGATGTTGGCGGCGTCGGACAGCAAGCGTGTAGCGAGCTGTTCGGCCGACATTTCGAGCGAGAAGAACGCCACCACNNTTCGCGCTGTTCGACGGCGCGCGAGAGCTGGGACAGCGCCATGACCGGCACGTTGAGGTCCTTCGCCAGTGCTTTCAGCGCCGTGGTGATCTGGGTGACTTCCTGCACGCGGTTGGTGTTGGCGTTCGATGAGGACGTGGTGATCAGCTGCAGGTAGTCGATG
>DNFL01000045.1:4636-4783 GCA_003486945.1 Hyphomonas sp.
TTGGCGATGTTGTAGGCGATGTTGACCGCGAGCGAGGTTTTACCCATCGACGGGCGGGCCGCGAGGATTAGCAGATCTGACGGGTGCAGGCCGCCGAGCGTGCGGTCGAGATCCTGCAGACCTGTGGCCAAGCCCGAGACGTCCGAC
>DNFL01000279.1 GCA_003486945.1 Hyphomonas sp.
CCCCCCGTGGGGCCCCCGCCCCCCACGTCCTCGCCCTGTGCATTGATCAGGTATTCGCCGTAGAAGATCGGCGAGCCGTTGGACGGGTCGCGCGTGAACGCCACGCCGGTCGCCGAGCTTTCGCCGAGATTGCCGAACACCATCGCCTGCACGTTCACTGCCGTGCCCCAGTCTTCTGGAATGTCGTTCAGCTTGCGATAGATAATCGCCCGGTCGCTCATCCAGCTGTTGAACACAGCCGAAATCGCGCCCCACAGCTGCTCGCGCGGATCATCCGGGAACGGACGGCCGAGCTCATCCTCAACCGCCTTCTTGTAGCGAACGATCACCTCTTTCCAGTTCTCCGCCGAAAGATCGGTGTCGAGATCGAGGCCTTCGCGCTCTTTATAATCGTCGAGGATGTGCTCGAACTCGTCATGCCCCATGCCGAGCACAACATTGGAATACATATGGATGAACCGGCGATAGCTGTCATAGGCAAACCGGTCGCCCGCGAGCTTCGCAAGGCCAGCGGCCACTTCCTCGTTCAGGCCGAGGTTCAGAACCGTGTCCATCATTCCCGGCATCGAGGCGCGCGCGCCCGAGCGCACGGAGACGAGCAGCGGGTTTGCGGGATCGCCAAATCCCTTGCCGGTCTTCTTCTCCAGCTCCGCCAACGCCCCGGCGACTTCCGCCTCCAGCCCCGACGGCCAGGCCCGGCCAGTCTGGTAGTAGGCTACGCAGACAGCGGTAGAGATCGTGAACCCCGGCGGCACCGGCAGGCCCAGCTTCGCCATCTCGGCGAGGTTGGCGCCCTTGCCGCCGAGCAGATTCTTCATCGAAGCGTCGCCATCCGCCGTGCCGGCGCCGAACGCATAGACCCAGCTCCCGGCCTTCTCCTTGCGTGCCGCTTCACCCATCTGTCGCTCCTGTCTCTACCTGCAGCCGGGACTCGCCCAGCCGCCATTTTGTGCAAGTCCTATGCTGCATTGCACACCTAAAGAGAAGTGCGCGTTTCGTCTCCGGCGCGAGTGACAACGTTGTTAATTCGCGCACCGCGCAATGTGTTGCCCCGCCGCCGCGCCCCGAGCGTTCCGATGCGGAACAGGTTGCCTCAGCCCTCGATACGCGAGAAATCAGCTACCCGGTGGATCGCATCGCGCACACCCGCCAGCAGCGCCAGCCGGCTCGTCCGCACGGCCGCGTCCTGATCATTCACCATCACGGCCTCGAAGAAGGCATCGACCGGCGCGCGGAGACCCGCCAGCACGGTCATCGCCCCGGCAAAGTCTTCCCTCTCCAGCGGCCCAGCGAGCTTTGTCTTCACATCGCCCAGCGCCTTCGCCAGCGCCTGCTCCGCCGCCGGCCCCTTGGCCACCAGCTTCGCATCCACCTTGTCCGCGCCCGGCAACGGGCCCTTCTTCTCTTCCGCCTTCAGGATATTTGCCGCCCGCCGATACCCGGCGAGCAGGTTCGCCCCATCCTCCGTCGCGAGGAACGCGCCGAGCGCTTCGACGCGCTTCACGATGAGCACCAGATCATCCTCTCCCAGAGCAAATACCGCATCGATCAGATCGTGCCGCTTGCCTTGGTCGCGAAGGACTTGCTTGAGGCGATCCGCGAAGAAGGAGAGGAGGTCACTGCTTGTTTGACTGTCCGAGGAAACGGCTTGTTGCCTGACAGGACCGACGGCGCTGTCAGGATGAAGAGTTTGAGTGCAGGCAGCAAATGACTGCCGGAGGCTGAGGCGGACTCCATTCTCCAAAACAATCCGCACCACGCCTAGCGCCGCGCGCCGCAGCGCGAACGGGTCCTTCGATCCCGTCGGCTTCTCGTCAATTGCCCAGAAGCCCACCAGAGTATCGAGCTTGTCGGCCAGCGCGACCGCCACCGACACCGGCTCCGCCGGCACGGAATCCGCCGGCCCCTGCGGCTTGTAATGATCGCGGATCGCATCGGCGACGTTCGGCTTTTCGCCCGCCGCCAGCGCATAGTACCGGCCCATCACGCCCTGTAATTCCGGAAACTCGGCGACCATCTCGGACACAAGGTCCGCCTTCGCTAGCCGCGCCGCGCGTTCCGCCAGAACAGGATCAGCCCCGACCTTCGCCGCCAGTTCCCGCGCCAGCGCCGCCACGCGGCCCACCTTGTCACCGAGCGAACCCAGCTCTTCCTTGAACGCGATGGTCTTCAGCTTCTCGCTCATCACCTCCAGCGGCGTCGCCTTGTCCTTCTCCCAGAAGAAGCGCGCATCCGACAGCCGCGCCGACAGCACGCGCGCATTGCCTTCGGCAATCTTCTCGCCGCCATCGCTCGCCGCAATATTCGCCACCACGATGAACACCGGCGCCAACTTGCCCGTCTTCGCATTATTCGCCGCGAAATACTTCTGGTGCGTGCGCATCGACAGCGTGATCACTTCCGGCGGCAGGTCTAGGAAATCCGGATCCATCCGCCCAAGGACAACCACCGGCCACTCGGCGAGGCCCACCACTTCTTCCAGCAGGCCCTTGTCTTCAATCCACTTGAGCCCCGCCTCCGCGCAGACCTTCGCGATCCCGTCCAGTATCTGCTCGCGCCGGTCCGCCCGGGAAAGGATCACATAGCCCTTGCCCGCCAGCTGCGCATTGTAGTCTTTCCAAGATTTGACCGTGTACGGACCACGCCCATGGACGCGGTGCCCCTCGGTCACATTCCCGCTCGCCACACCGCCCACTTCAAACGGCACCACCGCGCCATCAAGGATGCACACGATCCGCTGCAGCGGCCGCACCCAGCGCAGGTCGCCGTCCGCCGTCCGCATCGATTTCGGCCAGTGGAACGTCTTCACGATCTCCGGCACAGCTTCCGCGATCACATCTTTTGCGTCGCGCCCCGGCACCGTCGTATAGGCCACATAGAAGTCGCCCTTCTTGGCGTCAGAAACGACCGCCGCCTCGGAAATATCCTTCAGCCCCGCCCCGCGCAGGAAGCCCGCAATCGCCTGCTCCGGCGCACCGACCTTCGGGCCCTTCTTCTCCTCGCGCACATCTGCCGAGCGCGCGTCCAGCCCCTCGACCACAACCGTCAGCCGCCGCGGCCCGGAAACGCCAAACGCCGCCTTCCAGGAAAGCCCCGCCTCTTTAAGCGCGCTCGTCAAAGCAGCCAACAGGTCAGCTTCCGCCTTCGCCTGCATGCGCGCGGGAATTTCCTCGGAAAAGAGTTCGAGCAGAAGTTCAGCCATGGGCCTGTCAATCACCGGAAAAGAGAACGCCCCGGCTTACAGCCGCCCGCGCCACGGTCAAGGGAGGCACCGCAAGGCCCCCTCAAATCCCGTTATGGCTCCCGTCGCACAGCGGCTGCTTGCCCGTGCGCTTGCAGGCGCAGAAGAACACCCGGCCGGTCTTCTGGCATTCCCAGCCGACGGGCGTGAACTCGGTGCCCTTGTGGCTGCCATCGCAGAACGGCTGTTTCTTCGACCGTCCGCACGCGCACCACCAGTACATCTTCCCCTGCTCCACCTCGACCGGCAGCGGCTCTCGGCCGCCAATTTCAGGCTCGCTCATCGCGTCATCCTCCCTGCGGATGGCCGATACTGCGCCCCGCGCGCCGCGGGTGCAAGGTTGACGCCGTCCACCTTCGGACACACACTCCGCCCAATCTTGGGGAGGACGCGGCATGACGGCATCCGTACCGGCACAGCCACCGGCGCGCTTCGCGCCTTACCACCCTTGGGACCGCACCTTCTACCTCGCCTTCGTCCTCGCCTGCTGGCTCGGCGCCATCATGGGCTTCGCAGACCCCGTCATTGCGCGCTTCACCGGCAAGGCAGACTATGACGCCTCCCTCATCCTGCAGGTCCACGCCTTCGCCTATCCGGGCTGGCTCGTGCTGCTCACCCTGCAGGTCCTGCTCATCCGCACGAAGCGCGCGCAATTCCACCGCCTCCTCGGCCTCAGCGCGCTGGTGCTCATCCCGGTCATGGCGGTCAGCGGCGTCTGGTCCGAAATTCTCTCACAGCGTTTTTACGGCCCCAACGATCCACTGACGCAGGCCTTCTTCATCATCCCGCTTTTCTACACCGCCGCCTTCGTGCTGCTCGCCGGCGCCGCGCTTCTCCTGCGCGCCGATCCGTCCGCCCACAAACGATTGATCTTCCTCGCCACGATCACCATCGTCGGCGCCGCCTACACGCGCTGGTGGGGCGAGGCGCTGATGGCCGCTTTCGGCG
This sequence comes from Hyphomonas sp., assembly GCA_003486945.1. GTDB lineage: Bacteria > Pseudomonadota > Alphaproteobacteria > Caulobacterales > Hyphomonadaceae > Hyphomonas. Next base: position 4,190 of record DNFL01000279.1, read on the forward strand.
ACGGTTTCTTCGGCATGATCATCAACACGTTCACGCCCTTCTGGCTGTTCGCGGCGCTCGCCGTGCTCTACGACTGGCACACTCGCCGGCAGGTCCACCGCGTCTTTGTCATCGCGCTGCCGCTGACACTCGCCGCCCACCTCGCGGTCTCGGCCGTCTACCATGCCGAAGGGTGGCTTCCCCTATCTCGCGCCATCAGCGGCATCTGACTTTTTCCGCCCCGGCCACTCCGCCCAGGCAATCATCAGCAGGCAGAGGATCAGGAGCACGCTGTATTCCACCCCGTTGCGCCCGAGGCCGACGACAAACCAGCCATTCGGCAGGTGCACCATCACCATCCCCAGCGCCAGAATGCCGACATGACCGAGGCAGAGCACACTCACAAATCGCCTGAGAACGATCAGCGCCGGCGCGACAAGCTCATACCCTGTCACCCCCCACGCCCAGGCAATCCCCACCGGAAACCCCTGCCCCTCCAGCCACGCACCAAACGGCGCAACACCTCCGGCCGCCACCCGCGCCGCGCCGTGAATGAAGATCAGCAGCGCCACGCCGATGCGGATGGCCGTGAGGGCGCGGGTTTCTTTGGATGTGGTCATGACTATGCTCCCTGTGCGACCTCAAAGCCCCCCTCGCCCCATTGGGTGAGAGGGGTTCAAAGGCCGGGTCGGAGATTTCAGCCCCGCGCCTCTTCCTGCTCCGCCCACTGCGCCGCTGCGCCGCGCGCCAAGTCGCGCACGCGCGCGATATAGGCCTGCCGTTCGGTCGGCGAGATCGCCCCGCGCGAATCGATCAGGTTGAACGTGTGCGATGCCTTCAGCGCATAATCATACGCCGGCAGCGGCTTTCCCGCTGCCCTCAGCGCGTTCGACTGGTTCTCGCAATCGGCGAACCAACGCTTCAGCATCTCGACATCCGAATGCTCGAAATTGAACGCGCTCTGCTGGCGCTCATTTTCCAGGAACACATCGCCATAGGTCAGTGGAACGTCCGAGGACGGATCATTGAACGGCAGGTCATACACATTGTCCACGCCGAACACATACATCGCAAGGCGCTCGAGGCCGTAGGTCAGCTCGCCCGAAACCGGCGCCACGTCCAGCCCGCCCACCTGCTGGAAGTAGGTGTATTGCGAGACTTCCATCCCGTCACACCACACTTCCCAGCCGAGACCCCAGGCGCCCACGGTCGGGTTCTCCCAATCATCTTCCACAAAACGGATGTCGTGTACGGACGGATCAATCCCGATCCGGTACAGGCTCTCGAGGTAAAGGTCCTGCAGGTTCGCCGGGTTCGGCTTCAGGATCACCT
>DNFL01000126.1 GCA_003486945.1 Hyphomonas sp.
GGTTAGCGGGCCTCGCACTTGCTCGACGACATCCGCCAATGCTGACACGTAGGCATCCGAGTTGCCGAGCAACAATACGAGCCTCGTTCGAGACGAAAGAGGCGCAATGAATTCGTCAACGCAGTTTTTGACAAAAGCATAACCGGCACTTCCTCGCTTGAATGCCGGCACGACATTTGGACTGTCAGCTGTATGGATGCCCTTTGTCTTATGTATTCCCGTGATGGAACACCGAACGACACTTGCAAACGCAAAATCCCGCTCGTCTGCCGAGAAACGCTGATCGAATCTCTTTGCGCTCTCATCATGCAACAGGCCGACCGCCTGGAATGATTGAAGCATCCGGTCTCGGATACCTTTGAAGCCAACGTTTTCAAACCGCTCAGAGGAAAACGCTTGGGACTGGGTGTTTCCCTTGCTTATTCCAAGAACAAGTGTGTGCGGGTCGGCCGCTCCCCAATGGCCAGGGTCTCGCACCAGACGAAACGTGCCGCATTCCTGAACACGTTCTGTGCGGTTTGACCAACAACGAGTGCAAGCCAGAGGACCGTGTAGGGGCAAGGAGATCTCCTATTCGCTTTCAATTGAGTGGAGGCCAAGCGCCAGCTTGGACCAGTTCCGCGAAGAAATTGATCTGCTGCATTTGCTCTAGGCTGGTAACAGCCGTGTTGGCGAGCTTCGGATTGGCAACGACAATCGCCAGCGCCTGCGCCCGGGAGATTGCCACATTCAGACGGTTCTTGGAGAACAGGAACTCGATGCCTCTCGGACTTTCAGCGGCATCTGATGTGCACATCGAGAGGACAACGACCGGGGCTTCCTGCCCCTGGAACTTGTCCACACTGCCTACCCGGGCGCCTGGACCCAGCGCTGCCTTCAGCTTGTTCACCTGAAAGTTATACGGCGCAACGAACAGGATATCGCGCAGCGTAATCGTCCGTGGGCGGCTGTCTTCCTCGGACCAGACGGGCGTGCCGATGAGTTCGCTTGTGATCTGCCTGATCATCTCCACTTCTTCATCGCTGCCCTGCGTATTGCCGTCATGCTGGACCGGCACGAAACAGATGCCCGATGCCTTACGGATAATCGGGCCTTTCGGCTGGACAACGTGTTCAGACGTCGCCTCGTCGGATCCAAGCCGACCATCATAGACCTGCTCGGAGATCACGCGGCAGACATCCGGATGCATCCGGTAGGTTTTCGGAAGGAACACGCCGAGATCCGAGGGGATCGTTGCCTTGCCTTGCAGCAGATAATCGAGGATCGACAGACCGCTCTCCCCCGGGTGCGAGCCCTGGATTGGTTGCGAGAGCTGCATCTGGTCGCCCATCAGGACGATGTTCTTCGTCGCAGCGCTCATACCGATGAGATTTGCGATCGAGACCTGGCCTGCTTCATCGACGAAAAGATAGTCAAACTCGCCCCTGACTTCCGGATTGGCAAAGGCCCAGGCTGTGCCACCGAAGCAAAGCGAACGCGTAACGACGAGATCCTTCACACTGCCAATCTGTTCGATGTCGCCCCGACGGGCTAGCTCTTCATCCTTTTCCTGTTGTGCCTTGACGAGGCGCGCAGGAATGCTGTCCGCAGCCACCTGGTCGGCGACGCCGGCGAGAAGGTTGTTGATCGCCTTGTGACTGTTCGAAGCGATCCCGACTTTCTTTCCGTCCTTGAGAAGCCGCGCGATGATATGCTTGGCGGTATAGGTCTTGCCGGCACCGGGCGGACCCTGGATGCAGAGATAGCTGCCGTCGAGATTGCGGACAGCTTCGATGACCGACGTGGGCAACGGCTGACTGGGATCGAGAATATCGCCTTCGGCATTATCCCGAATGCGAGGGCGCCCGCGCAGGAGGAAGTCGATGATCGCCGACGGTGCATAGCCCGACTGCACTATGTCTTCGACGACGGCGAATATGGCGGCGGGAATAGGCTTCGGCGAAACATACTCGTCCGGCACAAGGTTCATGCGGGCGGGCAGGTCCCGCTTCGAGGCGAAGCTGATGATCCCTGTGTCGGGATCATAGTCCTTCACGCTGATCTTGAGCTTCTCCTGGTCCAGAACTTGGAAGGCTTTGGCGGTCCCTTTGTACGGCTGGTCGATATCGAACTGGTACTCGTGAACAGGGTTTCCCTTGGCAGGCTTCACGGATGGTCTTGCCGTGCGCGTTAGCTCTGCAAGGCAATCCATGTCCTCAAACAGTTCAGGCTCGGACCATCCGAGGCGGTCGAAATACTTCCACCACATCGGCTTCGCTTCCCGCCGGTGAAACTCGAGCGACCAGGCAAGCACCTCCTGCACGGCGCCGAGCGGCGTAGCTGAGTTCTTTTCGGCCTCTGCAAGCAGCGCGTCGCGAAGGTCCGTATACTCACTCGCCTCTGGACTGATCTCGGGTTCGCCCTCCCCTGCCGGGCCCAGAAAAGGGATCTCGTGCACCGCCTGTTCGCGCCGCAGCCATTGGGCAAGTTCCAGCGTGCTGTCGCAATCATCGATATTGTAATCGCGGATACTCTTGAGGACCGCCGAGGTCTCCCAGGTCTCCCCGTCGGGGTTCTCGCGCCAGGCTTCGTAGACGATGATGCTATCCGATCCGCTGGCCACGTCCGTCGCCCGCTTGCCGCGGTAAATGTGCTCGACATTCTTGATCGAGTATTTCGGCTCACCGATCAGAACGCCGTGCCGAACAACCGTGTAGAGATCAACGAACACGTGATTGCGCAGCAGATTGTCGACCATGTCTTCGCAGACACCGTGCTGCCCCATCAACTTGCGGATCGCGGTCACCTCGTAGGCGGAATAATGGTAGATGTGCATGGAAGGATCTGCCTTCCAGCGCGCATAGACCCACTCGATGAAGCCCACGAACGCCTGCTTCTCAGCCGGCTTGTCGTGCGCCCAGAAATCCTTGAACGCGCGACTTCCGTCAGGATTGAGATAGGTGCTGCCCCAGAGGTATTCGAGTCCACCCTCCTCCCCGGGAAATCCCTCGATGTCGAAGTAAACATCTCCGGGGCTTTCCGGCGGAAGGAGTGCGAGCCCGCGGGCTGCTCCCGGGCCATGATTGATGATCTCGTAGACCGGCTTGTCCTTGCCTTTTGAAGCGATCTGCAACCGCGCCTGCGCCTTTGCCCGCTGGAAGCTCTCGGCCTTCATGCCAGGGATCTCATCAAGCGTGGATCTGGCGAGCGCGGTCATTGTTTCGATGCCCGCCGCTTCGAGTTTGAGGACCTGGCTGCGGCGGAGATTTGCGACCTGGGATAGGTGATCCCGTTCGGCGAGCAGGCGCTTCGCGAGATCGCTCCAGTCGCCGTGCGAGCTGCTTTCGGCAGGATCGGGTGTCGGAGCCTCGTCGTCTTCGTGGAAGGCAAGGAAGTTCTCCTTGAGCGCACGGTAATAGGCAAAGTGGCTGGCAACGGCGAGCTCGCGTTTCTCGTTATTGCCGAGAACGACAGCCATTCGGTCTGGCCGCCGGCCCTGCACGCCTTCAAGCATCTCCGCATAGCAGCAGAGCTGGATCGCGAAGTAAGGCTTGAGCTTGCGGGAGAGCTTGGTGTCCCAGACTTCGTAGTGGAAGCCGCCCAGCGCAGATGCACCCGGAACCTTCACTAGGAAGTCCGCCTTGCCGGCGAAGCGGTCCATTGTGAGGTAAGCCTGCGTGATGACTCCGCGGCCAGCTTTCATCGCCTGGACCGTCTGCTCGCGCATCAAATGCGGGCGGTCATCTTCAATGGCGCAGATATCCGCGCCAGACGCTGCGAGCTCGCGGACGAAGGCGTCCTCGTGGGCGAACCCCTTCTTGCGCAGATGCACCAGCAGCGGATCTTCCTTGTCCATTTGTTCGACAAGAAGCGGATCATGCAGGCGCTTGCGGTTCATCGCCGAGGCAAACGGCGACTCCATGAACGTGATCAGGTCCGAGGGGGAGAACAGGATGCCCTGGTCAGTCAGCTTCAAGAAAATAACTCCACTTCGGATTGCAGGTTGAGAGAACTAATGAATTTGGCGACGATGTCTAATGGCAAATGGCTTGATGCGCGTTCGAGCTTCCGCCCCAAACCGAAAGGACGTGTATTGCTAGTCAAGAGCCCGAAGCTCCTCTTGCAGGGTTTCTAATTCCTGCGACATGGCGGCGATCTTCGGCTCGAGCACCGCACGCTGCACCTCCAGCTGATCGTTGAGAGAAATCAGCCGCCGTAGTTGCACATCGAGCGAGGAGATCGCCATGAAGTAGCGGCCCTCTTCCGCATTGAGCCCTGCCCTTCTCCGGCCTCGTGGATTGTCCGTATCGACGGATTTCGGGTTGAACCTGAACCGGCGCTCAAGATCACGGCGCCACTTGAACAGCCGCTCCGTGAGCTGATCGCCGAACCCGGGGATCTGTGACACGATCGTCAGATCGAGATCCGCCGCTGTCTCGATCCCGAACGAGACAAGCTGCGCAATCCGGCCCGCCCCGATACCGTGGACGCATCCGGGGCCGATTCGGAACGAGTCGAGATAAGCGCGCAACTGCACCTCGCGCGGCGTGGCCAACTGGAGCGAGACCGACGCTTGCGCCTGCTTGAGCAATTGGCTTGCACCGAGCCGCGCCCGCTCGATATGCGCCGCCACACTGACAGCTTCTGAATAGGCTCCATTGCGGAGTTCGCCGGTCAGGGCCTTCACTTCGCCGGTGAGCTTTGCAACGCGGCGGCGGCGCCGATAGAAAATCAACTCGTTTGCGCTGAGCACAGCCAACACGACCAACAGAGATCCAAGGAGTGCCCAGGCTATGCCGCTAGATGCAAAAGTCAGGACAGCCGACACACCGCCGATCCCGAGAAAAGTGGGCAGTTTCGCGAGGATCTTCAATCGCCAGGTCCGGCCGGCGAGAAGAGTTACCGAGGGCGTTTTCCACGTACCCAGACGTTTTGTGCGCGCAGTCTCCGCCAGCAGTCGCTGCGAGATCCGAAGCAATGCGGCCGGGTCAAACTTTCCGGCGCTCAATGAAGCAGGGACCCCGTCAAGGAAGGCCACAATGCCGGCCTGCTCGAACGCGCACCAGGGGCAGGACGCGAGGCCCTTGCGATACACATGCGACCGCCTCTGGCTGCAGGTCGTAAGCCCGCCCGCCAGCTCTGTCAGCGCCGCCGCCCACTCCCGCGGCGTCGGGCGGGGTGAGAGCGCTTCTCCCGTTCCTGGCTGAAACGCTCTCAGGAACAACACCCGGATTTCTTCGCTGACCAGCGACAGCGGCGGCGCGGCCGGCGGCGGCTTCAGCAAAACGGGCGGATCGAGATAGGCATAGCCATGCTGCGCGATGGCGCCCGCAATCTCTGTCGGCGCCCCCGCCTTCACCGGCACGCCAGAAAAAGGATGACGCCCAAGGAAAAGAAGCTGGAAGATCAGGACCGCAAGCCCGAACGCATCATGGTTCGGCGTACGGTCCACATCAGCGAGCCGCTGCGACTGCAGCTCAGGCGGCGTATAGGTGTCCATGCCAACCTGGCAACGGTAGATCCGGTCTCCGGCGGCAAACTGCATGCTGTCGCAGTCGATCAGCCGGACCTTTCCATCCTTTCCGACCCGGACCGAGCCGTGATTGACATCGCCGATGACGATGCCCGCCGCATGCGCCGCTGCAAAGGCGATCGCGGTATTGGCCGCCACCCGGACGAGGAAGCCCCAGTCGCTGTCCGGCAGATGACGCGCCCTGTCGCGGGGCGAGTAGATCTCGTGAATATCAAACGGCTCTGGCGCCCGGGCCATGATGAACCCTTCGATGCGCCCGTCTTTTCCCCGCAGCAGCGCGCGCGGCCAGGCGGCATGGATCGCAAGCGCCCCGGGGCCTGCGCTCACCATCGCTTCAAGCTTGGCGGCCGCCTCATCCTGCAGGGGCTCGCAGTAGATCTTGGCGACCTCTTCCGCATTAGAGACAAGCGCGAAGACGGCCCCCTCCCCGCCTTCGCCAAGTTTCTCGCCGAGGGCCGGTCTAGTCTGAAGCCGCATGCTGGTGCTCACCGGCCGAGGCCGCATCGCCTGCAGTGCGTTGGATCGGCGCAAGCCGGGAGGCAAGGATCAGCGACTTGTCATCATCCGTACGCGCATTGATGGCCTCGCTCGAAAGATAGGCGGCCAGGGCATTGGCAAGGACGAGATCTTCGCCTGCTGCGCTCGATTCCCTCACCGCTGGCAGCATCTCGTTGAAGAAGGCGTCGGCCACCGGGCTGCCCACCGCCTCGCGGATGAGCAGTCGCTCAAGACCATCGCTGAATAGCGAGACTTCCGCCACGCCGTAGGGACGCAGGCTCACATGCGCCCGCTGGCGCGCGTCGTCGTCGGTGAGGAAATAGGTCTCGTTGGCATACGTCCCCCGCTGCGGCTCGAACACCAGCTCCCACCGCCCCTTAGCCGACGGCACGACAATCGCGCCGTCACCGATCTGCACGAATGCGGACCATGTATCGGCCACCAGCGCGGCAACCAGCGTCGAGGCATAGTCCCGCGCGGGCTGTTTCTCGGTGAAGGCTCTCAGTGTCACCGCCAGCGCGGCAAAGGACAGGAAGTCCCCGAGATCTGTCTCCGAGAGCAGACCGCCCGAGTCGCGCAGTCGGTCGCCAGCTACGTTGAGGAAGGCTTCCGCCGCAACCTTTGCCCCCGTGGCGGCCTGAAGGGATGAACCTGCCCCGTCACAGACGCAGGCCGCCAGTACATTGCCGCGCACGGTCCCGATGAGACGGGCGGCGGCGAAATCCTCGCACCCCCGCCCTTGCGCTGCGTGACTTGTCCCGGTCACCGCCGCCTTTGCATATCGCCATCCTGGCCTCATGCGTCAGACCTCCGCCCAGCCGTCCGGCGCAGGCAGCGCGACACGGTCGCCCGGCGAGGAACGCGACACCGCCTTCAGAGAATTAGACAGCCAGCGGAAGAGTTCGGCGAACTTGAGGCCATCAAGCTTCATCGGCGGCCGCACGGAGATCTTCGACAGCGTCTCCATGTCCGCGCCCTCGACGCCGACAGCAAAGAGCGCAAAGGCATTCGCCTCCTCGCCCTCACGGATGCGCTTTGCCGCCTTGGTCCAGGAATCGGTCGGCGCGCCGTCCGTGATCAGGAAGATCCAGGGCCGGTAGTACGAAATCCCCGCTTCGCGGTAGGCACGCTTGCGGCCCTCAAGCTCGTCGAGCGCAAACTGGATCGCCGCGCCCATCGGCGTGTCGCCCGTCGTCTCGAAGGCTTCGGGATAGATCGCTTCCGGATTGGCAAAATCCTGCCGGACCTCAACAGGGCCGAAGGTGACCACGCACAGCTCCACGCGTTTGGCCGCCAGCTTGTCCTGGCAGAGCTCGGCAATCAACGCGTCATAGCCCTTGTTGAGCGCCTTGATTGGCGCGCCCATCATTGAGCCGGACGTGTCCAGGAGCAGAACGCACGGACACCGCGGCTCGGGGTTCTCGGCAAAGGCGGTCGAGCGGAACGGGATTTGTTCCAGTTCGAATGGTTCATCTGACATGGCGGCGATCTCCTTCGCGTTAAGTCATCAGGCAGGTTCGAATGCAGCCTTCGAAAAGGCCGAGAGGTGGACCAAATGGTCATCGGCGATGAGCGCGGACCCGCAGGCCGATGGACCGTCCAGCCGGACGTCCTCGCCGAGCCCGACCGACGGCGAGACCATCTGGTCGAGACCGGTGACCGCCGCGATGAAGGCCCGGGCCGTCTCGGGCCCCGGCATCGCAAACGGCGGTGTCTCGCCAAGTGCGTTCAGGCAATAGCTGCGCACCAGCTTGCCGAAGATCGCGCCGAACGCGCGGGGACTGCCTGCAACCTCAATCCCGACCGCGCGGCCATCGATGTAGAACACCGCGCCAACCTGGCCCTCAGCCGGCACAAAGGCTGATGACAGGCGCTCGATCTCTGCCCGGCGCAGGACATAGCTGTCGTTCATGGCGGACGATGCACTGCGCGTCCCTGTTTCCTGCAGGGCTTCCTGCACGTCGTCCCAGACCGCGCGTTGGTCCGCATCGAAGTCACCCAGAGTTTCTGCGCGGCGGGCATAACCTCGGATCGGACCAAGATCATCCGGCAAATCCGCGGCCCAGTCGGCGTTCACCTGGCGAGCGGTTTTCATCCGCCGCGCGCTGGCCATCCGCTCGGCCTTGCGCAGCCGGGCCTTTGCAAACAGCGCTTCGCCGCTCGAGGAAAAACCTGCCGCCTCGTACCGCCACCTGCCCTGCTCCACACAGGACACCGGAAGGGTCAGCTGCGCGCCAGCAGGAACGAGGATCGTCGCGTTGACGATCCGGTTCTGCTTGGCACCCTTGAGTTCCTCGCCGTCGAACAGAAGGACGGGCTTGTCCGAACTGTTGGTCGCCAGAAGATTTGCAACGATGCCCGCGTCGGAGACTTCCGACACTTCAAGCCGCCCGGCGGCAATTGCTTCGTCGAGCAGCAGGTAGGGGCTCTCGCGGGAACTTCCCTCGGCGGTGAGCGGCAGCATGGTCAGGCGACCGGCATGGACCGGGGCGCCGAGGCCAAGGGATTCAAGATAGGTCTGGATAGCACGCATTGCAGGTCTCCTCTTGCTGAAACCCAGGCAAGCCGAAGGCGCTCGCTCCCGTGACGAAAAACCGGGAGCGCTGATGCCAATTGCAGGCGCTGGGATGACCGAATCACCTTATGTGCTAGAATGATCCGGTTAGTAGATGGTTCTACTTTTTTGATGCATCGTATATGTTGAGGAACCTTAACGTGTCAAGGACTCCCGTCGAAACTTCGCCAGAATCCCTTGGCTGGGCAGTCACGACCCGCCTGCGCTTTCTGGAAGAACGGGCCTGGTGGACGGGCGGCGTGAACCGGCGCGACATCGTCGAACGCTTCGGAATATCCGAGCAGCAGGCGTCCGGAGACTTTACCCGCTACCAGGAACTCGCCCCCGCAAACCTTGCCTATGACAAGAGCGGCAAGACCTATCGTCCGACCGCGGAGTTCAAGCCTCTCTTCTTCGAGCCCGACTCCGCCGAGACACTCGGTCAGTTCCGCCTCATCGCCGAAAATGTCATTCCGCCGGACGCGCTCACCGACGGCGTGACCGCCGCCATCGCCGGCGCCATAGCGCGGCCCGTGGATCCGGAGCTCCTGCGCATCATTCTGCAGGCCGTCCGCGAGCGCCGGCGCATGTCGGCCTTCTACGTCTCGCTTACTTCGCCTGATGGGAAAATGCGCACGATCGAGCCGCACGCCATCGTGTTCGACGGGTTTCGCTGGCACGCCCGCGCGTTCGACGTCGAGGCCAGCGGCTGGCGCGACTTCGTTCTCGGCCGCCTCTCGCGCGCTTCCCTGCTCGAGGCCCCGAGCGAGATGACCGCAGACGATGACGCCGACTGGCAGGACATCGTGCAGCTGACGATCGCTGCCAATCCTGGCCTTAGCCCGGCCCAGCGCCGGCTCATCGAACGCGATTACGGAATGCACCGGGGAAAGCTGGTCATCACAGTCCGCAAGGCGCTTCAGTTCTACACCAAGCTCAGGCTCGGGCTTGATCTGGACGGCAAGGCGCGCTCGCCGGAGGATCAGCATATCGTGCTGGTTGGCGAGAAGTAATCGTCGTTGCTTGGACCCAAACCCAACGAATTACCTTTGGTTGATGGCCGCGCCCTACTGTGGCATTCGTCAATTGCGGTACGCGATCCAGGGCGTGAGAGATGAAAAAAAATGACGTGAAGTATGCCAACTTTGTGTGCAAGTTTGGCGAAAAAAATATGATGGATATGCTTGAAGAGATAATCCTCCCAGCATTCGTCCGCGATTCAATCGTCCGTCGACGAGGCGAGAACAACTATCTTTTTTTGGAGACAGGTGTTGTTGATCTCGGGACCAACGATAATCCGGAATTCTGCATCGTTGGTCAATTCGTCAAAGCAATAGTACTCCGTCGTGATCAAGTCTTGGATGCAGCAGGAGGGGAATTGGTGCAAGATCCCCAATTTATGGAATCGGCGCCGTCAGCATTCTTTGTACTGAAGTTAAACGGCCATCGGTTGATGTATATGGCAGAGACCCCACACGCTCCTACTTTGTCGGAATTCGAAACGACCGCGAGATTTCGCATCCGAAAGATGTGGGAAAAATACGTCGCCGACGCAAAGCAGCTTCAAAGCACAGAGTTGCAAGACGACAACAATTCCCACGGACTAACACCACCTACTATCCAAGTCACGCCACTCGGCGGCGGTCTCGAACTTGAAGAATTTTTGCAGAAGTTCGAAAAGATTGAGATCTTAGATATCGTCGTTAATCCTCGTAATGACGAAGTCGATGGAGGCAAGTTGTTTCAGTTGATGGATGAAGCCCGAAAGGGGGTAGGCGGCGAAACCGGACGCATCCAGTTCCGCTCTAGTGAGGGACTGGACGCCGACACCACCGGAGATTTATTGCAAGATATGGCTGGCTCTGGAAATCAGCGAGTAAAAGTCACGGGGAAAGATGCCTCCGGGGACAAAATTTCCGGCAACGAAGACGACTACTCGGTCGTTGACCACATTGCGGAGCCCGCTCCTGACAGAGTATCGCGGGCGACGCGCTTGCTGCAAATGTTTCGCGAAAAGCTGCAACAAGGAATTCTTCGAGACAGCGCCACATCAGCGGAGTCACAACAGAAGCTGCTGAGGGTGTTCCGGAATGGCCGACCATAGTTTCAAGAAAATCGACGAGTGGGAAAAAGACCTCTTCAAAGAAAAAACGCTTTGGACAGTCTTGAAGATCTCCGCTCCATACGTCGGCGACCCTAAAGAAGTTCGCCTTCTAACCATCTTGGGCGCAATCCTATGCGGGTGTTCGGTTCTAAGCTTCGTTGCCTTTAACGACTGGTTTGCTGCCGCTGAACGACTGCGGTCCATAGCCAGAGAGTCAATCGAGTTTACCGCCCCATTCTATGTTGGCGTGTTCGGCTTTGTCTTCGCGGGTTTCTCGATAATTGTCTCACTATTCAACGGAGAAGCCCTCAAGGTACTGGCGTCCCATAGGGATGAAAAGCGTCCGTTTTCTGAGTTGAAGCACATATACTTCACATTCATATACGTGATGTCTGTGCTGCTAGCGGGGCTAGTCGCGTCCTTCTTACTTTACACGCTCAATCAAGAAGGAGGAATTCTCGGAGCATTCCAACAAGAGTTGGAGTGGTGGGCCGCGCTATTGGCTATCTCCAGCATTATAGTCAGTGTAATGATTTTTTTATACACTCTACTGATGATAAAGTCTCTGATTTGGAGCCTTTATCAATTGGTTCTGCTGAGCATTGCGGAAAAAAGCAAAAGCTCGGCTGGGCCTCAAGACAATGCCTAAGCCGAAATGAAGGAGCACGAATCCTAGCGCCAAGGAATGGGGGCGCACAAAAGAATTAGTCATAATGCTGGCGACGTAAAACTCCTTCCAACTGCGGCTTTCGGAGCCCACGCTCCGCAGACCAGCGATATTGTCCGCATGGACTCAATAAGCTAGCGGGAAGTTGGCCGTTTTTTACAAGCTGGAAAGGTTAGACATAACTTAGACTTTGTCGGCCACATTGTTCGCTTTTGACAAGCCCCTACCACCCCCGACGCATCCACTCATCCAAATCTCTCGAAGACAATACTCGCTCCGTGTACTCCCAATTCAAGCCGCGATCATCGGCAATGTCCCGAAGATATCGCAGTTCCATAGGGGGGCGCGCTTTCTCTACACGCTGCGAGAAGTTCCTGACTGCTTGCCGATCATGTAGCACGGCATCAATCCACTCGTCTTCGAAGCCATCGGGCAGTTGGCCGAGCACAGAGAATATGTCGCCGAAGCGCTCAGAAAGCGCCGCATATACATCGTCCTCAACGGTGCCGGCGTAGCGCAGGTTCAGCACGTGAACATCATCTCGCGCTTGGCCGATCCGCTGCACCCGCCCTTTGCGCTGTTCAAGTCGCGAAGGGTTCCAAGGGAGGTCAACGTTGACCTGAGCTCCAAGTCTTTGGAGGTTCAACCCCTCGCAAGCCGCATCTGTAGCGCACACCAGCCGGATATCACCGCGTTGGATAGCATCTTTGATCTGCTCCCGCGCAGCCGTTCGGCGTTCGCCCCCCCGCTGAACGAAGGAGGCAGACCCGCCTGCATAAAGCGCTATAGGCTCGTCCGGAAATGCGACGGCCAAAGCCTCCAACACCCACTCTGCGGTGGTTCTATACTGACTGAAGATGATCGCACCATTTGTCTCAAGCCAGCTTCGGTCTCGAAGATAATGCAGGATCACCTGCACTTTCGGATCAACATCATCCCCGTTCACTACCGCAGAGAGGTTCCGCTCGACCTCGCGAAGGAACTGAATTTCCTGGGGGTCAGGCGGAGCTTCACCAAGCGACAAACCTTCATCGCTGACTTCATCCTCGGGAACAGCGCTGGCGTCCAGGCGACCAAGCAAGTGGCGCGCTGTTTCTAAGCCTGCACGGGCAGATGATCCGATACGGCGCAGCAGGATGGTCTTCAAGAACCCCGCACCCGGACGATTTGCAGCGTAGATCCGGCTGAAGTTCTCTGCCGCTTCATAGGCTGTGGTAAACGCGAGTCCCATGACCAGCCCCTGCCCTGCGCTATCGAAATAGGAGGCAGGAATAGCGTCCTCTTGCCGAGGATGTGTGATCACGCCGATACGCTTCAACAATCCGCGCTCTTCCAGCATCGGCCGCGTTCGCCGCACGATCCTCCTCACGATGGGATTGTATTGCTCCGCAAGCAGTTGGAAATCCTGTAAGAAGTCGGTTCGGATATCAGGCCCAAGCGCATCAAATCGAGGGCCGACAATCACGCCTGGATCGAGCTGACTGTCTGCCCGCACGTTGCGAAACACCGAATGCTCGGCGCTCGGCGGCAGCGGATTTCGGAACAGGCTCCATCGGGCAGTTTCTTCTTCTGGCCAAGGGCGCTCGCCGGTAAGGAAACGTATCGAGGTATCGCGGGTCCACTCGCCGCCGTCGAAGGTGTTACCGAACACTTGTGGCGCGCCCTGGT
>DNFL01000316.1 GCA_003486945.1 Hyphomonas sp.
AAGAGCTTTACGCCCGAAAACATTGCCGGCGAACTCGCCTATTTCCGGGCGCCCGACCGCGCGAGCTTTGAGCGGCCCTACGGCACCGCATGGTTCCTTCAGCTGATGACAGAACTGCGTCAGGCGGATTTCCCGGAGGCGGCTGTATGGATGAATACGCTGGAGCCGCTTGAGAGTTTCATTCGCACCGAAACTCTGAAATGGCTGACCAAGCTCGTCTACCCCATCCGCATCGGCACGCACAATTCTACATCGTTCGCCTTCGGCCTGATGATCGACTGGGCCGACGCGACCGGCGACACCGAGTTCCGCAATGCGTTGTCGGACAAGGCGCTGGCTTTTCATGCCAGTGATGTGAATTGCCCACTGGAATATGAACCCTCAGGCGAGGATTTTCTTTCGCCATGCCTCATGGAGGCGGACCTTATGCGCCGCATTCTTCCGCAGGCGGAGTATAGCCTATGGCTGGCGGCGTTCATGCCGCAAATTCCCGAAGATGGAAGCGCAGAGTGGATTGCGCCCGGCATCGTGCTTGATGCGTCGGACGGCAAGCTGGTGCATCTGGACGGTGTAAACCTGTCGCGTGCATGGGCGCTGCAAGGCATCGCTTCGGCGTTGCCGGAAGGAGATGCGCGCATTGCGGCCCTGCTAGCCGCTGCAGCGACCCACAAGGTTGCCGGTGTCGCTGCGGTGAGTGAAGAGCATTATGCAGGCAGCCACTGGCTCGCAAGCTTCGCAACCTATCTCGAAACGCGCCGGGGCATCACACCGAAATGAAGCTGCCGTTCGGACCCGGCGCGCTTGTCACCGCAGCCTTCATCGGGCCAGGTACGGTCACGGCCTGTATGCTGGCCGGCGCGAATTTTGGATACGCTCTTGTATGGGCGCTTTTTTTTGCAACGTTCGCGACCATCATCCTGCAGGAGATGTCAGCACGACTGGGCGTCGTTACAGGCAAAGGGCTCGGCGAGGCGCTGATGGCAGGTGGAGGGGCGGTGCCGGTGCGTTTCGCCGTCGCAGCGCTCATCGTGCTGGCGCTTGCCATCGGCAACGCGGCGTATCAGGCAGGGAATCTTACCGGTGCGTCTCTTGGCGGGGAAGTATTGCTGGGCGGCAAGACACCCGGCCGCGCGCCGATCATCGGCGTGCTGGCCCTTACCGCGGCGATTTTGTTGCTGACAGGTAGCTATAAACTTTTGGAGCGCTTCCTGATCGCGCTCGTGTTGTTGATGAGTATTGCATTTGCCGGCAGCGTCCTGATCACTCGCCCGGATATTGCAGCCTTTGCCAAGGGCCTTGTGCCGCGACTTCCGGAGGGCAGCCTTTTCACGACGATTGCGCTGATCGGCACAACGATAGTGCCTTACAACCTGTTTCTCCATGCTGCTACGGCGAGGAAGAAATGGCCGGGGGGCGGCGCGGACGCCTTGCGGGATGCGCGAACCGATACCGCCGCGTCAGTCGGTCTCGGAGGCCTCGTTTCAATTTTCATTCTCGTCACAGCTGCCGCCAGTATTTTTTCGGCAGGTCTCAGCGTGAACAGTGCGGCTGATTTCGCGAGGGCCATTGAGCCTGCATATGGTCCGTTGGCCAAATACCTCATCGGTATCGGTTTGCTATCAGCCGGGCTCAGCTCAGCCATTACGGCGCCGATGGCGGCTGCCTTTGCAGTGTGCGAATTGGCGGGCAGAAGAACAGATGGCTGGCTGTTCCGGGGTGTGGCGCTCGGTGTGCTGACAATTGGCGCGCTCGTGGCGCTTGCGGGTTTCAATCCACTCCAGGTCATATTGGCAGCCCAGGCTGCAAACGGAATATTGTTGCCCATCGTCGCGCTGTTCCTTCTGGTCGCCATGAACCGCCGCAGCCTGCTCGGGGATCATGTCAATGGCGCCGTGCAAAACGCGCTCGGCGGAATTGTACTTGTCATCACAATAGGGTTGGGCGCGAGGCTTGTCCTGCGCGCGGCCGGAGTGTGGCCATGATGCGGTCCATCTGCCTCAACGCGGATTTGGGCGAACTTCCCGGCGCCGAGGGCCGGGCGCTCGATGCGGCGATCCTGAACGTGGTCACGCGGTGCAACGTCGCTTGCGGGGGGCACGCTGGAAATGTGGTGTCGATGCGGGAAACTGTTCAGCGCGCGGCAGATCGCGGCGTACGGATCGGCGCGCATCCCTCTTATCCGGACAAGGAAAACTTCGGACGAGTAAGTTTGAAGCTTGCGCCAGGAGACCTTGCCACTTCGCTGGACAATCAAATTGCAGAACTTCTGCGTATCGCAGCGGAGGAGGGCGCAACAGTTGCGCACCTGAAGCCACACGGCGCGCTTTATAACGATGCCGCCCGTGATACGGAGCTTTCCCGGCTGATCGTACAGGCGGCATGCCGAGCCGGCATTCGGGAAATACTCGGACCGCCCAACTCGGCGCTCGAGGCGGCATCTCATGATGCCGATTTGGTGTTTGTGCCTGAGGGTTTTGCGGACCGGACGTATGAAGCGGACGGTGCACTTACACCGCGCACCATCCCTGGCGCTGTTGTCGCGGATGAGGAGGCAGTTAAAACCGCGGCCCTTCAAATGGCTCTGACTGGCAAGGTAAAGGCGCGGTCAGGCGAAGTTCTCAACCTCGGCATAAACACGATCTGTCTGCACAGTGACACGCCTGGTGCAGTGGAACACGCGGCGCATCTCCGAAAGGCGTTGGAAGCGGCCGGAATCCGCGTCAAATCATGATGGACACATCTTTCCGGATTGTGCCTTGCGGAGACGATGCGTTGCGGATCGTCAGCGGGCCGGGACGCGTTCGGCATCATCTGGCACAGTACCTCGCCGGATTGACGGACTGGCTGGAAATCGTTCTGGGTAAAGACGATGTCACCGTAGTCTTCGATGTCCACGTCCTGTCAATGGCGGCGGCAAGGCGACGCTTGCAGGCACAAGTTTCAGACCTTCCGGAACTGACTGGCACTGGGGGTCAACTGCACCTTTTGAATGCCGTTTTTGGCGGTACATCCGGCCCTGATCTCGATGCAGTTGCGGGCGCGAACGGTCTTTCGGTTGAGGATGTCATAGAAGCCGTGTGCGGCGCAGAACTGGAAGTGGACATGATCGGGTTCACGCCCGGATTCGCTTATTTGTCCGGCGTCCCGCAGTCTTTGAAGTCGCAGCGCTTGGCAACGCCGCGCATGCGCGTGCCGTCCGGTTCCATCGGTATCATAACCGGGCAGGCAGGACTCTATGCCTTGGAAGGGCCGGGCGGCTGGCCGTTGATCGGACGTGTGACGGAGGCATTGTTCGATCCGCATGCGGTGAAACCATTCCGCATTCTGCCGGGAGACAGGGTGCGGCTTGTTGCGGAGCGAGGACCGTGAGCATCACCGTTCTGAATCCGGGCCCGCAGGCAACGCTGCAGGGCGCCGCGCGTCAGGGGCTTCGCCAGTTTGGGATGCCGGCATCCGGTGCGGCCGATCCACTGGCGCACGCAATCGCAAACCGGCTGGTGGGACGGTCGCCGGATGCGACAGGCATGGAAATCACCTTCGGGCCGGCATCTTTCCGGTTTGAACGAACGATGCACGCAGGCATCGCTGGTGCGGAAACCGAAATCCGCATTGACGGTGTCTTTCAGCCGCCGGGGCAGACGCTGCATGTCCCTGCGGGGGCAACTCTTTCATTTTCGCCCTTCGTTGCCGGGGCGCGGGCCTATCTCTCAGTGTCCGGAGAAATGGCCGCAACAAAATCATTTGGCTCGGCATCGACTTACCTGCCCGCTAGCATCGGCGGCCATGAAGGACGCGCCCTGCGCAAGAACGACTCGATAGCAGTATCGGAAGTTTTCTCCGCTCCAGTCGTCCGCATGCCAATGGAGCTCAGGTTTGCTCTGTCGCACAGCTATGCCCTGCGCGCCGTGACAGGACCAGACTGGCAGGAAGGCATGCAGGACCAACTCGGTCCGTTCTTTGTGACGCAAAGGCTTAGCCGGATGGGTGTTGAAGTTGAGGGTGGTCTCGCGGCCATATCCATCGCTGAGATGCGACCGAGTTCCGCTGTGTTGCCAGGGGCGCTCCAGGTCACTC
>DNFL01000090.1:0-394 GCA_003486945.1 Hyphomonas sp.
CTGTGTTGCCAGGGGCGCTCCAGGTCACTCCAAGCGGCCGTGGGTTCCTCCTGCTTGCTGATGGGCAAACGACAGGCGGATACCCACACATCCTGCAGGTTATCCGGGCGGACCGGCATCTCCTCGGGCAACTTCGCCCGAAGGACCGGATTCAGTTTCTGCTCCGCTCACAGACGGAATCTGAAGCCGCGCTGCTCGCCAAGCAGAAGCTGCTGGAAACCTGGTTGCCCGGCTTCAGATTGTAGCATCAGAACGTTACACGGATACCTGCGCGCACATTCCGTCCGGGCAGGGGTACTGTGTCGCGCAGCACAGATGTTGCAAGCCTGGCTTCTTCATCGGTCACGTTCCGCACTTCCACAAACAACTGTGTGCCTTCGCTACCATACCCCAG
>DNFL01000090.1:585-6151 GCA_003486945.1 Hyphomonas sp.
TGTGCCTTCGCTACCATACCCCAGTTCTGAAAGGTTCAGTGCAGAGCGGAGGTTGATCAGCGTGTAGTCGCTCGTGCCGAGTTGGCCTTCTCCGACGCGTTTCTGATTGTCGGCCCATTCCAGCGAAGCGCCGGCTTCCAGCCAGCCCCAATCCGCATCCACGCTTGAGGTGAACCTCAGCGGAGGAACGAATGGTACACGGCCGTTGCTGTCAAGTTCAGCAATCACATAATCAACGCCAGAGCGGACGCTCCATTCCGCACCCAGAAGGCCGCGGCCAAAATGGTACTCGCCGTAAAGTTCTCCGCCTTTGAAATCAGCGTCTGATTGGACATACACGAAGACTGGCAAGCCGTCTTCCTCAGACACTTCGGCATCGTCCTCGATGAATACGCCCGGCGTGAGATAGGTGAACCGGTCAAACCGCGTGACAAAAATGTTTGCGCCGAAGCTGGCTCGATCACCCCGCCAGCGCAGGGTTCCTTCGAGGTTCAAACCACTTTCCTTCTTAAGGTTCGCATCTCCGACTTCAAACTGGGATGTCGCGAGATGAGGCCCAAATGCGAACAGTTCGCTTTCGTTGGGCGCGCGTTCAGTATAGGAAACCTGCGCCCCGGCAAACCAGCCTTCACCAAAGTGCTGGTGAGCACCCGCGGAGGCGCTGAACAGATCGAAGTCGACCTTGCCGGCGTCCTGGTTGTCATGTTCCATGGTTTCGATGCGCGCACCACCTTCGATACCAAAGCCGGAATCCCAGTCTTTCGTTTCGTAAATGAATACAGCCCAGGATTTCGTGTCTGTCGGTGTAAGGAATGCTTCTGCGCCAGTCGCATCAAGGGATTTGTCAATGAATTGCACGCCGATGGCGCCTTCCAGACCGGCGATCTCGTGATCGAGTTCTACACGGCCTTCAATGCCGTCTGTCTTGAAGTTGGATCCTGGCTCGCCCGGTGCTTCAAACTCAGTATGCTCGTAGTCTGAGTAGCTCAGTGTGGCGGTGAGCGCCTTCAGCACCGGTCCGTCTAACTTGATCCCGCCCCGGAAATCATACCGCGTCTGCTTGAGATCAATGAACGGAGCGCCTTCTTCATGCTCTTCTTCTTCCTCGTCCTCTTCCTCATCATGATGTTCATGGGCGCCCGGCAAGCCATAGAGTGCGGTTTGTTGCCGGACTGCAAGGCCAGCAAAGGCGCGGTCGCTCACCCATGAAAGACCGGCGCCGAACGTTTCAGTCTCGAGGAACGAGTTTAGCGCGATGCCCAAGCCGGCTTCTTCATGGTCATGATCTTCTTCCTCGTCCCCATGCTCCTGCTCTTCACGATGGCGAAGCTGGCGGGACTCTGCGAGGCCGGGGATTTCGAAGTCGCCAAAGTCACGCTTCGATGCAGACAGCGCGAGGACAAAGGGCCCCGTGGCAAAGTTCACGCGGCCGCCGAGTTCAGTGCCTTCATTCACGCTGTTCCACGCGCCGAAGCCTTCACCGGAGACCGGCCGCTCCGGCAGATCTTCCGCAATCAGTCCGTCGATCACGTTGACAACGCCGCCGATGGCCTGCCCGCCATAGGCGAGCGCTGCCGGTCCTCGCAGAATCTCGATTTTGTTGGCGTCGATACCATCCGCCGTTACCTGGTGGTCGGGGCTCGCAGCGGACACATCGATGACGCCGATGCCGTTGGTCAGCACCAGCACTCGCTCAGCGCCGAGGCCGCGCAGCACCGGCCGGCTGGCACCCTGGCTGAAAAAGGTGGAGGAAAGGCCGGGCTCGCCGGACAAGGTGTCGCCAAGTGTGGCAGACAGCGTACGAACGATCTGTTCGCGACCGAGGGCGGTGGCATTGCCGATCAGCTCGTCGCTCGAACGTTCAGGTCCGGGCGCTGTGGTAATGATCACCGGCTCCATCCGCCGGTCCGGCTCTGTGCCCTGGGCATGCGCCGCACCCGCCAGCAGCGCTTGCGCCGAAACTGCCGTTACCATCAGCATCCGCTTCATGTCATAGTCTCCGTAATGTAATACCGTAACATTAAGAGGTGGGGCTAGAGATGGCAAGCGCGGATTGTGCGGCTGCGGCAGGTTATCTTTCCGGTCAGGGAGTGGTGCCCCAGCGTCAGGTGCCGCTGCCATCCACGCGCAGCAGGGAGCCGGTCGTGAAGCTCGAAGATGGGCTCGCGAGATAGAGCGCTGCTGAGATGATCTCGTGAGGGTGGCCGGGCCGGCGAAGGGCATTGTTGGCGCTCTGGCGCATCTCTTCCGGCCAGGCCTTGGATATGTCCGTCAGGAAAGGGCCGGGGCAGATCGTATTCACGCGCACTTTTGGCGCGTACTCATGCGCCAGCGACAGGCTCATCGCGTTGAGCGCTGCCTTGGCCGAACCGTAAGGCACAACGGAGGGCAGGGGCACGAGGCTGCCGGAGGATGAGATATTGATAATGCTGCCGCCGTCGCCATCCGCCATTCGTTTGGCCACTTGGCTCGCCAACCGGAAGGGGCCTTTGAAGTTGAGGTTCAGCACACTGTCGAAAAGAGACTCAGTCACCTCATGGCTCGCCATGCGCGGGCCGGAGCCGGCATTGTTCACGAGAATGTCGACGCGGCCAAAGGCCGAGTAGGCAGCCTCGATCAGCGCATCGATATCGTCCCACCGGCCGCAGTGTGCAGCATGCGCCATCGCGCGGCGGCCCATGCCTTTCACCTCGTCCGCAACAGCCTCGCAGGCATCCAGCTTGCGACTGGCGACAATGATATCCGCGCCATGCTCCGCAAAGGCTTTCACCATCTGATAGCCAAGGCCGCGGCTGCCGCCGGTGACCAGGGCGACCTTGCCAGTCAGGTCGAAATATTTCGAGGTCATGCACGTTTCTCCCTTTGAGCGGGAGTGTTCTGCACCGGTCTGGTGAGATCAATCCTTGTCCGCGCGGAAAGGCCGGGTCAGCCCCAGAGCAGGCCGGCGGCAAGATAGAAGAGGATCGCCCCGCCCCCAGCGATCAGTGCGTAGGGAAGCTGCGTGCGCACATGCTCGATATGATCGCAGCCGGAAGCCAGTGAAGCGATGATCGTGGTGTCCGAAATCGGTGAGCAGTGATCGCCAAACACACCGCCGCCAAGTACCGCCGCGAGCACTAGCGGAAGCGGGACGCCGGCGCCAACGGCAAGCGGAATGGCGAGCGGCACGAGGATGCCATAGGTGCCCCAGCTCGTGCCAGTGGTGAAGGATGTGACGGACGCCGCGATGAATAGGATCGCCGGGATGGCCCAGTCATACGGCATCGTGGACGCAAGCTGCGCGACGAAGGCGCCGGTGCCTAGCGCCCGCAGGCTGTCGCCGAGCGCGAGCGCCATGAAGATGATTGTCACGGCGGGCAACAGGTCGCCCATGCCTTTGAAGCCCGCATCAATCAGTTCGCCTGCAGGCTGGCGCCGCATCCAGAGGATGAGGAAAGCCACTGCCGTCGCGATGCAAACCGCCCAGAGGATCGAGCGAGAGCCAGACCCCGCCAGAATGTTTCCGTTCCCGGTCCAGGCCATGAACCCGATGGACCCACCGACGAGGATCAGCATCGGCAACACGAATGCGAGCAGGGAACCATCCTGCGTCTCGTTTCCGTCCGCCTCCGGAACATCGGCAACGCGCGCATCCTGTTCGCGCATCGGTCCGATGGATCGATTGGTCAGAACCACAAGGAACACGATGGCCAATGTCATCAGCGCATACGCGTTCAGCGGCACGGCTTCCACCAGCACGCCCAGAGGCGCGTCCACGCCGTTTGCCGCCAGCAGGCCAAGTACAAACGCGCCCCACCCGTTCAGCAGCACAAGCACACTGACCGGTGCGCAGGTCGAGTCGATTACATAGGCCAGCCTCGCGCGGCTGAGGCCCGTCCGGTCAAACAGCCGACGCCCGAGCAGACCGGTCGCCAGCAGGCTGACATTCGTCTCTACAAAGATGATCACGCCGGACAGCGCTGTGACAAACCCCGCCCGTTTTGGCCCACCCGCAAGCCCTGTGCGGCTCAGCCAGCTGACCATCGCCGCAAAGGCGTTCGCCCGCTCAAGGTAGGCAATCAAGGCGCCGATAATCAGGCAGAACAACAAAACGCGAGTGTTGCCAGCATCCGCAAACACGCCCGCGGCCCGGTCGACGCTGGAGAGAACGCCCACGGCCGGGTTGAGCCCGGCCATAAGCATTTCAGAGAGGAATATCGCAAAGCCGAGTGCCCAGTAGACATTCCGCGTCAGCACCGCCACCAGCAGCGCAGCAAGTGGAGGCAGGGCGGTTAGCCATTCCATCTACTTGAGGACGTTGGGCGACGTGATCGTCGAAGTTCTCGCCGCTTCAACCGCCCGCATCAGGCGCAGCTGGTTGCCGCCCCAGATCTTGGCAAGGTCTTCTTCCGTATAGCCAGCATCAAGCAGCGCTTCAGTGATCTTCGGCAGATAGGTCACATCCTTCATGCCGTCCACGCCGCCGCCGCCGTCCCAGTCCGCACCGACTCCAACATGGTCCGGCCCGACCAGTTCGAGCGTGTAGAGCATGTGTTCCATGAACTTCTCGAAGGTAGAGCGCGGCGGAGGGAATTGCTTGTCCAGTTCGCGCCTGGCAATGCGGTAGGAGTCGCGTTGCTCGGGGGTCAGCGCACCTAGATTGTCCCCGAACTGCTCCGTCAGCGCGGCCAGTGCGGCGGTGCGCTCGGGAGAGGCTGTCAACAACTCCAGATACGCCCCTAGCGCATTGATCTGGATCACACCGCCCTCGGCAGCCACCGCTTTGATCAGGTCGTCCGGCAAGTTGCGAGGGTGGTCATAAACGCCCTTGGGGCCGGAATGCGACAGGATGATCGGCGTCGTGGAGATCGCCAGCATGTCGCGAACCGTATCATCCGAGGCGTGCGAGCCATCCAGGATCAAACCCAGCCGGTTTGCTTCCCGCACCAACTCCTCGCCGAGCGGGCTAAGTCCGCCAAAGGCCGGGCCGACATCCGTGGCACTGTCCGCATACTGATTGTTGGCGAAGTGAACCGGAGCAATCATCCGCAACCCACCGACGTAAAAGGTCTCCAGCATCGAGACGTCGTTGCCAATTGGATAGGAGTTCTCCATGCTTTGGAAAACTACTTTCTTGCCTGCGGCGTGAATGCGCTCCGCATCGTCAGCCGTGAAGGCGAGTTCAACTTCGTCCGAATACTTTGCCGCAAACTCGCGGATCGCCATCTGCCGCAGAACAGCGGCCGTCCGCGCGGCATAGACCGAAGCCTCATCCAGCGGACCCTGCGGCGTATAGATTACCCAGAACCCGCCATCGAGTCCGCCTTCATTCATGCGCGGCAGATCAACCTGCGTGCCGTCGGTATCGAAATCGCCGCGACGTGCGAAACTGTAGGTGCCGGAGTGGAAGAAGGCCGGCGTGTCGAGATGCGTATCGAGAACCATCAGGCGCTGGTGCAGTTCCTGCCCAGCAGACGGCTGGAGCGCCGGAGGCGCCTGCGGTGCGGGCACATCATGGGCGCATCCTGCAAGCAGGATGGCAGGAAGGGCAAGGATCAGTTTTTTCATAAGCGCTCTCTTCATGCGT
>DNFL01000217.1 GCA_003486945.1 Hyphomonas sp.
TCTGATTTGTCCGAACGCCTGCTTCAGCAATGGCCGGGGCCCGTGCGCGGGGCGCGCGAGCTTTGCTTTCCGGAAGACGGCATACGAATCGTGCTGCACCTAGGCGATATCGCAGAGATGCTGCCGCAGGCGGTGTTCGCGGCGGATGCCTGGTTCCTTGACGGGTTCAGCCCCGCGAAGAATGAGGACATGTGGTCGCCCGGCATCTATCCGGAGATCGCGAAACATTCCGCGCCCGGCGCGCGACTGGGTACGTTCACTGTAGCGGGCGCGGTCCGTCGCGGGCTTGCCGAAGCCGGGTTCGAGGTTTCGAAGGCAGAAGGTCATGGCCGCAAGCGCGAGCGGCTGGAGGCGCGTATCTCGGTGCCCCCGGCGCCCGCGCCAGACACGTTCGGCCTGCGCAGTCCTTCGTCTCGACCGCAGCGCATTGCCATTCTCGGCGCAGGTGTCGCGGGCGCGGCGCTGGCGCATCGTCTGAGGGCGGACGGTTTCGAACCGGAAGTCTTCGACCCCGCAACTGTTCCTGCCAGCGGGGCCAGCGGCAATCCGCTCGGCCTGCTGATGCCGCGACTCGATGCAGGCGACACGGCGGAAGCAAACTTGCTGATCGATGCCTATCTCGCTGCGCGCAGCCTCTTTCGCGGCCTGCCAGAAGCGGAAGAGACGGATGTGCTGCAACAGCCCCGCAATGCGACGGAAGCGGCGCGTTTCGAAAAGCTGCTCGCCGATCCGCCCCTGCCGCTGGATGATCTTGAAGCCGCGCGGGGCGGGGCGCTGCTGCACAAGCGGGCGTTGATCGTGAAGCCGGCGCCGCTCGTCGCGCGCCTGCTGGAAGGTGTG
This sequence comes from Hyphomonas sp., assembly GCA_003486945.1. Classification (GTDB taxonomy): domain Bacteria; phylum Pseudomonadota; class Alphaproteobacteria; order Caulobacterales; family Hyphomonadaceae; genus Hyphomonas. Next base: position 841 of record DNFL01000217.1, read on the forward strand.
CCGCATCACTTTGGCGCGCCCGTGTCCGCAAGCCTTGAAGAAACCTCCGTCAACGGAGTGAAGTTCGATGCGATCATCCTGGCGAACGGAATGCAGGCCTCCGAGCTTGCTCCGGTCCTGCCACTCGAGGCGCGTCTGGGGCAGGTGGACTGGGCAGAGATACCGGTCAGTGCGCCCGCTTCGGCGCTCGCCTCCGGCAGCTATGCCCTCGCCCTTGGATCGCAGCGCCTGTGGGGCGCGACCTTCGAGAAATCCGATGGTTTCTACGCGCCGGAAGGCACGCCCGAAGCGCGAGCTGAAAATTTCGCAGCGCTGGAAAAGCTCTCTCCCTGGTGGCTGAATGCAGTGCGCGAAGCGCCGCCCCAGTCGCGCGCCAGCCTGCGCGCCACAACACCCGACCGTTTGCCGCTGATCGGCGCGATTCCGGATATTTCCGCCGCAGAGATTGTATTTGCCGGACTGAAAAAAGGGCGCGCTGCCGAAGCAGACGCGCCCAGTTGCACAGGTGCTTTTGTATCGGGCGGCTTCGGTGCGCGTGGTTTCACCTGGGCGCCGTGGGCGGCGGCGATCCTGTCTGCCCGTCTAGCCGGGGCACCGCCTCCGGCGCCCTACCGCGCGCTCTGCGCCGTCAGCCCGATGCGGTTCGTGCTGCGGTCGTTGAAGCGCGGCTAGTTGAGGCGAACGAAGGACAAGACAAGGCCGCCCTGTTCCTGCGATTGCAGGCTCAGGTGCAGTTCGCCGAAGTTCAGGTGAATGCCGCCGCTATAATGCGCCATGGTCAGCGCAGCCATCAGCACGGTCAGCGCCAGCATGCCCAGCAGGCGGTGATTGCGAAGCAGAGTCCCCTTGGTCATTGTTCCGGTCCTTACGCGGATGAGTGGGTGGATGGGGCGAAAGTCAGTTGCCTTTTTCAAGGTCACGGAATTCCTGGCGCAGGCGCCATTCATCCGAAGTCACAGTGCGTTCGATATTCTTCAAGCGCTCTTCGAGATCCATGAAGGTGTACTTGATGGTGCCGAATGTGGCGCGCGGCCGGTCGGACACACCGCGCCAGAAGGCATCTTCCTCAGCCGAGAAATTGCCATAGCCGATCGGCGCATAGGGCGTGATCATCCACACCACCAGATAGGCGACGAAGATCAGCGGCCCGGCGACGAAGCAGAGCAGCAGCGCTGCAATGATGCGCACCAGAAGCGGGTCCCAGCCAAAGCGTTCGGCAAGGCCGCCGCAGACGCCGGCGAGCACCTTGTCCTGGCGCGAGCGGTAGAAACGCTTGGGGTTGGGCGAGAAGTAGGGGTCGGAGTAGCGGGACATGAATGGGGTGTCCTATTCGTCAAAGGTGGAGCGGGAGGGCCGAGGCGGACGGCGCGGTGCGTCCGCCTCGGATTTGTCGAGCAGCGCCTCGAGAGATTCGATGCGCCGCTCCATGGCTTTCGCCGAACGCCAGAGATCTTCCAGCATACGCTCGTCATCAGGCTGCAAGGTCTTCTGCCGGCGCCACATCGTGACGTAGTGCAGGATCATGCCCGGCAGCACGACGAACAGGACCAGCGTCCCAACCAGAGCAATTAATACGATGGAAGATTCGTCCATCACGCCTCTCCGTCAGCCGCTGCGCGGGCGTCTGCCCTGCCTTGAGCAATCAGGCCCGGGGCGCAGATGACAGCAAGAAAGCCGATGAGGAATACTAGGGAAGTCAGCATTGATCAGTCCTCGGACTTCTTGCTGCCCTTGCTCTTGCGAGCTTTCAGGGCGGCGAGTTCTTTTTCGATGGCTTCGTTCTGCTCAAGCTCGGCAAATTCCTGCGCCAGGCTCGGCTCGCCGCCGCGGATGGCATCGGCATAGGCTTCCATCTCGTCCACCTTGCGCTCGAGATTGGCGTAGCGGGCGATCGCTTCGTCGGCGCGGCCATCATAGAGCTGGCTGCGCATGCGGATGCGTTGCTCGGCGGCCTCGCGGCGCATCACCAGCGCGCGGTGCTTGGCTTTCGCTTCGTCGAGCTTGGCCTGCAGCTTCACCAGGTCTTCCTGGCGGCGGGCGAAGGCTTCTTCGGCCACACCCATCGCGTCGAGGCGGCGCTGGGCTTCGGTCTCGGCTTTCTGCTTGGCCAGCAGCGCGCCGCGGGCAAGGTCCTCGCGGCCCTTGTCGATGGCGAGTTCGGCCTTGGCAGCCCATTCCTTGGCTGAGCCGGAGAAGTGCACAATCTCGCGCTCCATCTCTTTCTTGTCGGCCATTGCGCGGGCAGCGGAAGTGCGCACCTCGACCAGCGTGTCTTCCATCTGCTGGATGATCAGGCGGGCGAGCTTTTCGGGGTTTTCGGCACTGTCGATCATCGCGTTGATGTTCGAGTTGATGATGTCGCCGAGGCGGGAGAACAGACCCATTGTGGTTATCCTTTCTTGGTCTCGGATCAGAAGAAGAAGCCGCCGAGGAACACGCCCGCGGCAAAGAAGATCCACGATTCAGCCGGCCGCGTAGACAGCCAGCGACCAAGGCGGCCAGCATCCGAGCGAGGTGGGTAGCGATAGTCTTGGTCGTTCATTTCTTTTCTGGTCCTTCTGAGGTTCGATTGCCCATCGTCCTGATGGCCTTTCTTTTTCAAGGACCGTGCCAGTTTCGAATTAAATCTTTAGAGCCTTGTAATTAGAGAATAAAAAAGTTTTCCGGGTGTGTGGCTTAACACTTTCACAGCGAAAACGACTGAAAGAATAGTCGATTTCGCCATCGGTATTGGCTAAACAGGCCGCATGATGGATCGCACCACCCAGATCATCGGTGAGTCCCCGCCCTGGCTCTCAGCGCTCGAGCATGCGAGCCGCGTTGCCCCGCTCGACCGGCCGGTACTGGTCATCGGCGAGCGCGGCACAGGCAAGGAACTGGTCGGCGAGCGCTTGCACTTCCTGTCGAAGCGCTGGGAAGGCCCGTTCGTGAAGGTGAACTGCGCGGCGCTGACCGAAACCCTGCTGGATTCCGAACTCTTCGGCCATGAGCGCGGCGCCTTCACCGGCGCCACCGAACAGCGCCGGGGCCGGTTCGAGCTGGCTGATGGTGGTACGATCTTCCTCGACGAGATCGCCACCGCCGGCATGGCGCTGCAGGAAAAGCTGCTGCGCGTGGTCGAGTATGGCGAGTTCCAGCGGGTCGGCGGCTCGAAAGTGCTGACGACGAATGTGCGCATCTCAGCGGCCACCAATGCGGATCTCCCGGCGCTCGCGGAGGCAGGGAAGTTCCGGTGGGACCTTCTCGACCGGCTCTCCTTCGATGTCATCACCTTGCCGCCGCTGCGCGCGCGTCACGGCGACAAGAGCTTGCTGGCAGATTTCTTCGCGCGACGCATGGCAGTGGAACTGGCGCAGGATTTTCCGGGCTTTGCGCCGTCTGCCATCGAGGCGATCGAGACGCATGACTGGCCCGGCAATGTGCGCGAGCTGCGTAACTTCGCCGAACGCCTGGCCCACCGCGCGCTGCTCACTGCTCCGGACGATCCTGTACAGTTCGACCCCGCCGCGCTTGACCCCTTCGCCTCGCCCTGGCGGCCAGCCGGGCAGTCCATAAACCGTCCAGAAAAACGCCCTGTAGAGACCCCTGACTTATGGAGTATCCCGGGTGGCTTCACCGAGGCGACACGCCTCTACGAACTCCGCCTCATCGATGCCGCCCTCGCCGAGGCGGGCGGCCACCAGGGCAAGGCCTCCGAAACCCTCGGCCTCACCTACCACCAATTCCGCGGCCTCCTGAAAAAGCATGGCTACACTGGCAGGGCGGGGAAGGGAGCGGCGCTTCCGGACTGAATTGCAGCTGTAAAATGCTGAACATCCTGAAGATTACGGATTTTTGCCCTGACAGGGCCGTGATGGGAGTCGCATCTTGCGTTCACATGCGCCATATTTGTCACAGGTCACTCGCAAAGGAGACTCCCATGCAGATTCAGATCACCGGTAAGCACATGGACCTGGGTGAGGCGCTGCGAGGGCGGATCGAGGCGGGGCTGGAGGCGGCGGTCTCGAAATACTTCAACCGTACCGGCGATGCCAACGTGTTCGTTTCCCAGCAGGGGCCGTGGATCGAGGTCGACTGCAATGTCCACCTGCCGTCCGGTATCGTGCTGCAATCCTCCGGCAAGGCGGACGATCCCTATGCTGCCCTGGAGGCGAGCCTCGACAAGATGGAAAAGCGGGTCCGGCGTTACAAACGCCGGCTGAAGGACCACCATGCGGCCGCCCCGCAGCCGCTGCCGGCCGAGCCGGCGGCCGAAATGCTGTTCCAGTCGGCGGATACGGAAGATTCACAGGATGAGGGTATAGAGGCAGGCGACGCTCCCCTGACAGTTGCAGAGACGAGCGTGCAAATTCGTACGATGACCGTTTCGGAGGCAGTCATGCAGCTGGAATTGCAGGATGTTCCGGCACTGATGTTCAGGAATGCTGGCCATGAGGGGCTGAATATGGTCTACCGCCGCCACGACGGGCACATTGGCTGGGTTGACCCTGCCAACGCGCCTCGCACCTGAGCCTCATGGACCTGTAGATTGATGGCCACTGATCTGAGTGCCCTGCTGCAAGGCGGGGTTATCATTCCGCTCCAGGACGTGCCGAGCCGCAAGCAGGCGATCCACGTCCTGTGTGAAGCGCTGAGCGAAGCGACCGGCATCGGCGCGCGCGCCATCGAGGACGCCGTGATGGAACGCGAACGCCTCGGCTCGACCGGTGTCGGCGAAGGCGTGGCGATTCCGCACGCGCGCCTGCCGGGCCTGGAGAAGCCGGTCGGCGGGTTCATGCGCCTTCTGCACGGGGTGGATTTCGAAGCCATCGACGAGCGCCCCTGCGACCTCGTCTTCATGCTGCTGGCGCCCGATGGTTCGGGGGCGGATCATCTGCGCGCCCTCGCCCAGGTCAGCCGCGTCTTCCGCCAGAGTTCCGTACGCGACGGCCTGCGCAAGGCCCGCACGGAAGATGACGTCCGTGCTGTGATCTGCAAGGAATCGGTCAGCGGCTAGTCCGCTCGCCACCATGATCGAACAAAAAAGCCCCGCCATTTGGCGGGGCTTTTTGTTTTTGGCCTCAGGCTTGATCAGCCTTCCGCCGGCGCCGGGTCTGCGAAGCCGCGATTGCGGAGCAGCGGCTCGATGCCGGGATCGGAGCCGCGGAAGTTGCGGTACAGCTCATCCGTTTCGCGCAGGCCGCCGGATTCGTAGACCCACTTTTTCAGCTTCGCCGCGAGTTCCGGATTGAAGATGTCGCCGGACTGTTTGAACGCATCAAAACCGTCCGCATCCAGAATTTCAGCCCACAGATAAGAATAGTAGCCGGCCGAATAGCCGCCATCGAAGATGTGGGAGAAATAGGTCGAGCGATAACGCGGCTCGATCACTTCCGGGATGTTGTACTTCTTCAGAACCTCAACCTCGAAGGCGCGCGCATCGGTGATCTTCGCGGCCTCCTCAGAAGACAGCATGTGCCAGTGAAGGTCGATCAGCGAGGCGGCGATATACTCGATCGTCTTGAAGCCCTGGTTGAAGGTCGAGGCCTTGTTCATCCGGTCGATCAACGTTTGCGGCAGCACGGCGCCGGTCTGGTAGTGACGGGCATAGGTGGCGAGCACCTGCGGCTCGGTCGCCCAGTGTTCCATCACCTGCGCCGGGAACTCGACATAGTCCGGGCCGCCATACACGCCGGAATAGCTGGGATAACGGATCTGCGTCAGCAGGCCGTGCAGGCCGTGGCCGAATTCGTGGAACAGCGTTTCCACGCCGTCCATCGACATCAGCGCCGGCTGGCCTTCGGCCGGCGGCACGAGGTTCATGTTGTTGGTGATGATCGGGCGCGTGACCGTACCGTCCATGTCCGAGCTGTCCCGGTAGCCGCTCATCCACGCCCCGCCGCGCTTGGAATCGCGGGAGAACATGTCGATCATGAACAGGCCGAGATGCTGGCCGGTGGCCGCGTCTTTCACATCATAGGACTCGACGGTCGGGTGCCAGCCGGCAACATCGACGCGCGTCAGCGAGATGTTGAACAGGCGCTCGGCCACTTCGAAGGCGCCGTCGCGGGCGTTTTCCAGCTGGAAGTAAGGGCGCAGCTGGCTGTCGTCGAAGGCGTATTTGTCGGCGCGGACTTTCTCCGCATAGAACCACCAGTCATGGCCGGCGATCGGGAAGCCTGCGAGCTTCTCCATGTCGGCCTGTTCTTCAGCAGCGCGTTTCAGCGCCGGTTCCAGAACTTTCACAAGGAAGTCGACAGCCGCTTCCGGTGTTTTCGCCATACGGTTCTCGAGCACATAGTGCGCGTGGCTCTTGTAACCCATCAGCTCGGCGCGCTTGGCGCGCAGCTGGGCGATCTTGAGGGCGAGTGCGCCATTGTCCCATTCGCCGGAATTGGCGCGCAGGCGGTAGCCGTCAAACAGCTGGCTGCGCAGCTCGCGGTCTTCACCGGCGGTCATGAAGCCTTCGAAGACCGGCCGGTCGAGGCCGATTTCCCAGGTCTTGTCGCCGTCGCGGTCGAGCGCGTTCTTGAAGTCCGGCGAGAGCCCCTTGAGGCGCGTTTCGTCGGTGACCACCAGTTTGAAGTCTTTTGAGGCGGCGAGCAGGTTCTGACCATAGGTTGTCGTCAGGCCCGAAAGCTCGGCATTGATCTTGGAGACTTCAGCCTGCACGTCCGGCGAAAGGCCGGCGCCGGCGCGCACGAAATTGCGGTGCGTGAGTTCAAGAAGGCGCGCGTCCTGCTCGTCGAGGCCAAGGCGGTCGCGCTGGTCGTAGACGGCTTTCACGCGGGCGAAGAGTTTCGGATTGAACGTCACCGCATCGCGCTCGGTCGAGAGCATCGGATAGATTTCGGCCTCGAGGGCCTGGATTTCCGCATTGGTGTCGGTGCTGGAAAGATTACCGAACACGCCCATCACCTTGTTCAGCGATTTACCTGAGCGTTCGAGGGCGAGGATCGTGTTGTCGAAGGTCGGCGCTTCGGCATTGTCGACGATGGCAGCGATTTCAGCGCGGGATTCCAGGATACCCTTCAGGATCGCCGGCTTGAAATGCTCGTTGCGGATT
>DNFL01000331.1 GCA_003486945.1 Hyphomonas sp.
TCCCTCCCTCTCCGCCATGATATTCTTATAAATATATGAAAATAAAGGGAATTTGACCGCAGGTCTAATTCATGTCCCCACATTTGCCCCCACACTTCGAAGCGGCTTGGGACGATTTTCGACAGTTCTCAGCGTTCGTCAGCGAGTTGCGTTGGCAGCTGACCGAGCTGGCTTAAGAGCAGTACCGAGCCGCGCCCGCTCCAGCATCCTCAGGAGCTTCTCATACTGCCGCGTCAGCCGCTCATCGAGAACGAGGAGCCGGTCCATCCGCTGCGGGTCGAGGCTCTCGCCCCAGGCCTGAACGCGGATGTGCGGCCGCAGGGCCATGTCGGCTTCAGTGCGCTGCACGTTCGGGCGGGCTTTGACGAGCAGAAAGCCGAGCAGCCTGTCTGCCTCTGGCTTGTAGCGCTCGTCTTCTTCCAACTCGCTTTCGACGAGCAATCGATCACTGGATCGATTGCTTTGCCGTCTCACTGTCATAGATCCCGCGCCGCGGCACGCCTGAAGATATTTATGAGCGGCCAGAAACAAAGTTCGTGTACGAATTTGTGGGTGAGTCCAACAAGATTGAACTGGTGGCAGAAGACCGACAGGTTCTGCTGCCTAACGGCGAGCGGTACCGGCTACCCGAAGGTGGCGGAGGTATCATTGCCATCTATTTCAGGCCTCATGACATCAGGATCATGAGCAAAAATGAATCCGGCATCCGTGCAGATGTGGAAAGCGTGCGCAGGATCGGCGCAAGCGTGAGGACGCAGGTGTCCGCTTCTTTCGGGAAGTTTGAAGCGGACCTTCCCCTTGATGCGAACATCAAGGCAGGGGACAGGCTTAGTATTGCGATCGCCCGGTTCAAGTTGTTTGTGGGAACTGACAAAATATGTTCAGAGGGTGGTATTGTTGGCGCTACCGGGGTTAAAGCGCCCAAATCCGGGGCGTAGCTTCCGGAAATGACCAAGAACCCTTCCACAATTTCAATACGTCGCCCGAGGTCATTCAGCTTGGCGTGCTGATGTATGTACGATTTCCGCTGTCGCTTCGGAATGTAGAAGACCTTGCTTCACGAACGGGGCATCGACGGTTCCCACGAAAGCGTCCGATTATGGATTGATTGCTTCAGGTCGTGATCCGCCTGCAAGATCCGCAGACGGATTGTCTGGAACTTTCCGCGCGACCGGGATCAGGGGCGGAGGTTGGCGACGACCTGGGAGGCGCTGTAGAGCGAGGGGCTTGCGGCGGCGTCCTTGTTGGACATCAGGATTTCGAGCGAGACTACCGTCTCTTTCTTCTGCACCGTTGTTTCGGTGTCATAGGTGGGCGGCAGCGGGTGGACCCTCGAGGTGCAGCCGAGAAGGCCGCAATTGCGGGTGACGAAATAGTCCGGGCGCATGCCGGCATCGGCGATCACCCGTTCCTCTTTCGAGCTTTCGGCGCCGCGCGAGACGATCTCGAAGGTCGAGTAGCCTTTCTCGAGTGTGAGTTCGGCGGCGCGCAGCAGGGCATAGTCCTGGGCCTTGCTGGCATCGCTGCCGCTGGCGCGGTACTGGAGGCGGTAACGATTCTTTTCAACGACCTGTTCGGAGTAGCCGGTGGCCGCGGCGCTGCGGGCCTCATGGTAGGCAGGGGTGCTGGCGCAGGCGCCTACGATGAGGAGCGCTGCAGCGGCGATCAGTGCGGGTTTCATGGGTGTGGTCTCCTTCCGGATCAGGGAATGGTGGGGGACTGGCGCCAGCCGGTATTGATCTGGGCCAGCTCTTCTTCAGGGGCGAGGGGGGCGTCCGCCATCAGAGTATCCAGCAATGCCTCGACATTGATGACGGCGTGCGTGCTGGCGGTGCGGTAAATGTCCGTACCCGACCTGTCGGCGGGGCCGGCATAAGCGGCCATCATCATTCGCCAATCGCCGCCGGACTCGCAAGCAACGATCCGTGTCGCCACACCTGAGGCCTCGACATCGGCGAGCCGGCACCAGCCGCCATCGGCAGAGGCGAAGGTGAAGCGGACGCGGCCATGTTCGCCTTCGCCGAGCGGAACAGCTGCTTCGCTGGGTGCGGCGGCAAACATGCGTCCGAGCGGGCTTTCGGCAATGATCAGGCCGCCGGAATCGATTGCGCCGGGAGACGGAAGGTCTGATGTGGGGACAACCGCCTGCCAGGCGAAGAAGCCGGCTCCGATGGCCGCGCAGGCGGCAAGCGCCCGGTGATCATTGAAGAAACGTCCGGGAGCGGAGCGTTTACGGAAGGCCGTGATATTGCTTCTGCCTCCGCCAGAGGCAGCGCTGCGCAGCGCGTCCATCTGGCGCTGCAGGCCTTCGCTCAACGGCACGGCGTCGATGGAGGCGGCGTGGCCGATGAAGTCGGCATTTGCAAGTGCAAGCGCTTCGAGCCTTGCGGCAAGTTCCGGGCTGGCTGCGATCAGGGATTCGAGGGCGGCGCGCTCGTCTTCCGGCAGCATGTTGTCGAGATAGGCGCTGAGTTTTTCATCCATCGTGGTCATGTCGGGCCTCACGCAGCATATCCAGTTGCATCCGCGAGCATCGCGCGGGCGCGGGCGAGACGGCTCATGACCGTGCCAACGGGAACTTCGAGAATGTCAGAAGCCTCCTTGTACGAACTGCCGCCGACAGCCACGAGCGCCAGAACGTCGCGATAAGCCGCCGGCATCGCTTGCATGGCGGCTTCGGTGCGGGACAACATCATGCGGTCCGCGGCTTCGGTTTCGGCAGAGGAAGATTCGGTAGCGGCAAGGCTGAGATCCGGCAGCGCTTCTGTGCGCACCGACCGTGCGCGCAGCCCGTCGATCCAGAGATTGCGGCAGAGGCGGAACATCCAGCGTTTCATATCGGTTCCTTCCGGCACGCCCTTGGACAGAACGCGTTCAATCGTGGTCTGCACGAGGTCGTCGGCTTCCGCGGCATCGCGGCAAAGGGAGAACGCAAACCGGCGGACATGCGGCGCGGCATCCAGAATCGCCAGGTGGAGGTCGTCTTTGCTGGCCGTCATGGGGGCGGGGGCCTCGGGCTGTTTGCAGGATCGACGAACGGACTGCGAGTTTATTCCCTGCCTGCTGAAATTTTTTTAGCCCTGATCCGTAAATTCTGGGAATAATGCCGCCTGGAGATTAAGCACATGCGCCGGAGAATTTCCGCCTCTTCTTTGATTCTTATCGCTTTTTTTGGCGCGGCCCCATTTGCAGGCGGCCAGGGCCTGCCTGTGGACCTGGGTGGAACGGTTGATCGCGTGCTTGACGGGCAGGTGATCAACAAGGTCGAGCGGCAGGTGGAAGACCGCGTCAGCCGGACGATTGAGGCCATCGAACTGCCGCCGCTTCCGGGCGATATTGCTTCAGGCGCTCTGAACGGGCTCGACCCGCTGACAACGCTGGACGGCCTGAAAGCATTGCCCGGGATCGCGCAGGCGCTGGTGCCGGGCCGGGAAATTGTGATCGATACCGCCGGCGGATGGGCCGTGATCCGTGATGAGTGGGTGCTGCTGGCAAGCGATGAAGAAGCAGCGCGTATTGAGGCCGCCGGACTGCGTGTGCTTGAGGATACACCTCTCACATCTCTGTCCGGACGCTTGCTGGTTGTTGAAGTGAATCCCGATGGGCCTGGCGGGCGCCGCGCCCAGACGCTGCTCGAGGAGCTTGGCGCCGAGCTGGCGGACCGCAACCATGTTTATTTTCCAGCTGCGCCTTCTGCGCCGAAGGGAGCAGCGTCCGGCGCTGTCCGGGTAAATGCGGCTGCGGGCAAGTATGCGCCGATGGGGCTGATCGATACCGATGTCGATGAGACCCATCCCGCGCTGAAAGATCTTCCGCTCACGGAGCAGGACTTCGTCGGTCACGGGTCCTTACGGCCGCAGACGCACGGGACAGCGGTCGCCTCCATACTCGCGCGGGAGCTGCCCTTGCCCAAGACGGACGCACCTGCGATGCGCGCAGCGTCAGTGTTCTTCCTGTCCGAGGATGGCACAATCGGAGCGACGACAGCCAGCCTCGTGCGCGCCGTCGACTGGATGATCTCCGAGGAAGTCAGGGTTATCAATTTCAGCCTGAGCGGACCTCCGAACAAGGCGTTGGAAAAGATCGTGATCGCGGGGCAGCAGGCGGGAATTGTCTTTGTGGCAGCAGTTGGCAATGACGGGCCTGCGGCGCGGCCGCTGTATCCGGCGGCTTATCCCGGCGTGATTGGGGTCACAGCGGTGGACAAGGACGGCAAGATCTACCGGTGGGCCAACCGGGGCGATTATGTTGCGGTGGCGGCGGCCGGCGTGCAGGTCGAGGTGGCACAGCCCGGTGGCGGCAGCCTGCGCGATTCAGGCACTTCCTTTGCGGCGCCTGTCGTCAGTGCCTGGATGGCAAGGGAGCTGGCGGACAAGCATGGCACCGATCCGTTCCGCCTGATCGAAGCTGCGGCAAAGCCCGCGTCGAAGGCAGGCCGGGACGGAACTTACGGATATGGAATCCTTGTCCCGTCCCGCTGACACTAGAATGCCAGCTTAAGCTGAACTGTGCCGAGATTTTCCTGAAAATCTGCGGCGGCGACGTTCGAGTCCCGCTGGCGGTATTCATAGGTCAGATCGACGCTGATTGGTCCGGCGATCTGGACCTCTATGCCAGCCGTTGCGGCGGCCGTCTCATCCTTGCGCGCAACATTCAGTCCCGGGGCATTGGCAGCGTAGTCGCGCGCGTCGAAGTCAGCAGCTAAGCGAAGTTTGACATCTCGGCCATAGAGATCCGTACGCTGAACAAACCTGCCCTTCAGACCAGCATTGTCGTAGCTGAATGCATCATCATCGGCCCGCGTCTGTCCGCCCTTGCCGCCGAGCACAACATAGCGGCGTGTACCATCCAGCAGGATGAAAGCGTCAAGCTGCATCTCATCGCTGGCGGAATTACGACCGGTTTCGCTGTCGAAATCGCGTTCGCTTCTGGCATAGGCGCCGCGCAGGAGGAATTGGTTGCTGAACAGGTGGCTCACATAGGGCGAGACTTGCTGGAAGGTGAGATAACCCTCTCCGTCGAGCCGAGCATCAACATAATTGTACATCACGCCTGCGGATGTGGCACCGAAGGCATATTCCCCCTCGGCCGAAAACCGGTGGGTCTGCAGATTGAAGGTATCGAAGTCCTGGTAACGGGTATCAGACAACTCGTAACCTGCGCGCAGCGTGAGTTGGTTGGCTGGTTTCAGTTCGGCGCCGAGTTTCAGGCCGATCAGGCTGGCGATATCGCCTTCACGTGTCGTCTGATCCAGTTCGGCGAGACCGACATCGGAGTCGGCCAGAATGCCGGCGGAGACTTCGGCAGAAAATTTATGCCCGGCGTCCGTTCCGGCAGTTGCGGAGGGCGCAAAGGCTGCGCAGGCGATCGGCAGGACTGCGCATGAAAGAAGATGGCGGGAAAGCATGTGTGCGGCTCTCATTCATTCTGGCTGAAAAGGGAGGTGCCTGGCGGGCCTCCTGGGGAGGGCGCGAACAGCCCGCCAGGCGTGTCCAGGGTTACTTGAGCAAGCTTCCAAGGACGTCGTTGGCAATGTCGGTGCGGACCGCGTTGTTGATTTCGCTCGAGATATCCGCAGCGATTTCGGTTGCCACTTCCGCATTGATGTCGCGCGAAATGTCTGCCGACAGGACGCCGGTAATCGATTGAGTGACTGAGCCCGAAACATCGCTTGCAACTGCGCCTGCCGAGTTGAGGCTGCCGGTTGCCTGGCCGCTCACGCTGGACGCGGTTGCGGCTGCAGTATTGGCCGTGCCGGTTGCGGCGGATTGAGCGGAAGCAGCGGTATCAGCAGCTTTGCCTTTCGCCTTGGCAACGGTGCCGGTGGCTTTGGCTTGGGCACCTGCAACGACGTTGCCGGCGGCTTCTGCGCCGTCTTCTGCAGCAGCTTTGGTGCTGGCAACAACTGCTTTCCCGGTCGAGACGGCCGGGCCTGTCACTGCAGCGGCGAGATCTTTCGCAGCGCCAATATCCGCAGACGGATCAGTCATTTCGCCGCCCTCTTCAGGCGACTGGCCGGCCGAAGCGGAGCCAGAAGCGCTGGCGCTGCCGGAAACCTGAGCATCGGTGCGTGTATCCTGCGAAGTGGACGGATCAGCGTTGGCTGAAGCGCCAACTGCGACATTTGCGCGGACATCGGCATTGGCGCTGACCTGCGCGGCAGCATTCGCCGACAGCGACAGGGCCGCAGCCAGGGCCAGGGCGGAAACCTTGGTAAAACGGTTAAACATACGTCTCTCCTTTTGCTGACGTGATGCAGGAGAGACGTGCGAGCTGCGAAAATATTCCTTAGAGGCAGGGAAGTTCAGAAGCGCTGGCAAATACAGGCGACTCGCGGTGCCTGCTGGCGCAAAACGTTGAGCCTGCCGCAAACAGCGGAGACGGGTTCGCATTAGGCAGCACCGCCATTCCCCACAGGATTGTCTCGGACGATGGCACCGAGTTCACCTCGAAGACGATGCTGGCCTGGGTTGAGGATCACGGCATCGCCGGGCACTTCATTGCGCCTGGCAAGCCGATTCTGAACGGGTTCTGCGAGTCGTTCAACGACCGAATGCGGGATGAGCTTCTCAAAGAGACTCTGTTCCACGGCCTCAAACACGACCGCGAACGCATCGCGGAATGGGTCGAGGATTACAACCATCGGCGCCCGCACTCGGCGCTGGGATACAGCACGCCGGCGAACTACGCGGCCCGGTTCCCCGCAACGAACGATCGGCTGCGCGATGTGGAAAAGCTCCGCCACTCGTTCGTTGCTAACTCCGCGCCGGAAGGCGTACAAACCGCCGATACTCTAATCCCGTCCGGATGAAAGTTCATTGGCCGGTCACAAGTTTGGCGGGATGACGGTGTCGGACGCTGGAGGCTGAGAACGGCAAGCTGAAGCGCCTGCTCGCCGAGGCGGTGCTGGACAATGCGGCGTTGAAGGATCTCGCCTCAAAAAAACTTCTGGCGCCCGATGTCAAACGCAAGGCCGTGCAGCATCTGATGGAGGTGCATGAGCTGAGCGAGCGTCGGGCCTGCAAGCTGGCTGAGCTAGACCCTCGCGTCCCTCGTTCATTTCGAGGAACTACTCTTTTGCAATAGGCAGTTTCTTGAGGTGCGCGTCAATTGCCTCGGTAACAGCTTCGAGCTGGGGGAGATTGCTTTTCTCGGCGGCCCACGTTTGGTGAAACCGCTCAACCGTTTCTTTGGCAGTTTCGAGGACCGCCTTCTCAGGAAGCCTGGCTTTCGCCGCAAGATGAGACAGTTCATCCAGGGTAAACTCGTCAAAGCGTTTTGTGCGGCTGAATTTCAGCGCTGCATTTTCATCTGGTATGTAGGGAATTGTCGAAACAAAATCATATGCAGGCGCAAGCCTGACGCTACGCTGATCAGGGTAAATTAGTGACCAGTTCTTCAGATGCATGTCGGCATTGCCGATAAGCGTGTTGAAGGTCAGTCGCCGGATATATTCGGCGATATCTGCTTCGCCGGTTTCTGCCGCCAGAACCTCTGCAATGTTCCGATGGCTGGCTTTCTTATATTTGCTGTGCGGATAGACCCCAAAGACCTGAGCAAAGTCTTCGATATGGATTGGTCCATCCGGCGCTCTGTCAAATCGCTCAACAACGAATGCTTTCCCGCCGACCTTCCCGATCCCGTTAGGGAGATTGCTAATCGCGTCCACGTCAATGAGCTGGATTTGCGGGACATTGATGCCGACGCGGCGCGCTAGATCCATCATGGCGAATTCGTTCTCAGGCACGCCTTCAAATTCGCGGGAAGGGAGTTTCACAATCCAAGAGCCCCCCGCTCCTGTTGCTGGGATCGCGAGGCCGCCCCGCGTCTCATTGACCGCGGAGAACTTAAGCTGGACACCCGCGAGCGAGAACCGAAGCGCATTCGTTTTCGCGGCCTTCCTTGCCTCGTCGCTGTTTAGTTCAGATGCTTCATCGGGCCAGGCATCTCCCTCTGCGGGTTCAATGGTGATGGCGCCGGGCAAATCCCGCCCGAGCACCCAGAGCAGGAAAAACTCGCGCTCCTCACTGATGCCTGCGCGCTCTGCCAGATAGCGGCGCATATGCCCTTCGGGTAGCAGATTGGAAAAGAACGGCGGCGCCTTTGTCTGGGTCGGCCGCGGGGAGGTGATGAGATCACCCTGGCTGTCCTTGAAGCTCAGGCTGAGCGTGGGCCGTCTGGGATCGTTTATGTATTCCTTGTTGAAGGCGAAGATGACGGAATCCCCAGAGAGCAGTGTCAGCGTGCCGATGGGTTTGCCGTAGAGCAGAACATTCAGGACGGTGACGTTACTCATCTTCTCCCTCCTCGTCGTCATCAAGGCTGTAGGCGGGGCGAACGTCGATCTTCAAGCTGCCACTCCGATCCGCGAACGACTCTACGTCGCGCACCAGTGCCTCGACCGCAGGAAGCGCTCTGCGAGGGATCAACTCCAGCTCAAGATCAAGCGCGCGGGAAAGCGCGATCAGGCTGGAGAGCCGGAGGTCGCTTGCGCCATTCTCGATTTTGGAAATCTGCGCCTGTAGCAAGCCCGTCTTTGCTGCCAGCGCTCGCTGGCTCAGGCCCTTGCGCGTGCGCGCAGCTTTGAGTTTGTTGCCAATGTCTTCCAACTGGTACTTCATGATATCTTTTTGCTATATCAAAGGCATTAATTGATATATTTTAAAATATCTTTGATAGCTATAAAATGCAAGTATCGATGTATAATAATATATCGAATGGAATTTTCGATATATTTAAATATATCAATAGGGGCGGATTCACATTTGTCTGGCAGCGCCGCCACCTAGTGCCTTGTTTTCAGGATTTTTTTCAACGCAGGCGGATAATCGTTTTCAAACCACAGGCTGGCTTCGCTGTTCTGCAGTTTTGCGGCCGGAACGCCTCTGTCTGTGCTTTCCGGGCGCGCCGTCTCTGCGGGCTTTGATGTCAGCGGAACCGGGTCTTGGGCGCCCGGGCAGGGCGGCTGACCTTGGAAAATGAGCAGGAACTCCCTGCAGTACTTCATAACGTCGCCCGACATCACTCAGCTTGGCGTGCTAATGTAGGTCCGGTTTCCGCTGTCGCTTCGCATCGTCGAAGACCTTCTGCGCGAGCGTGGAATAGATGTTTGCCACGAATGCGTCCGTCTCTGGGTCGATCGCGTTGGGACACACTTCGCAGAGAAAATCCGTAAGCAGAGGGCCGAGGCAATGCGCCTGGTCAACCAATGGCACTGGCACCTTGACGAAGTGTTCGTAAAAATTCGAGGCGAGACGAATTACCTCTGGCGCGCTGTGGATCACGAAGGAGAGGTGCTGGAAGCCTAAGTAACAAAGAGGCGCGCCAAGGCCGCAGCGCTGAAATTCCTCAAAAAAAGCCATGAAACGCTAGGGCAACCCCAAAGTCGTGGTGACGGACAAGTGCCCGTCCCATCACGCAGCGATGAAGGTGATTTGAAACGAGGGACGCCAGGAAGCAGGTCGGCACTTGAACAATCGCGCCGAAAATTCCCACCAGCCCTTTCGCCGACGACAACGGGCCGTCTCGCGCTTCAGGCGAATGCGAAGTTTGCTTCAGTCCATTCGTCTGTACACAGCCATTTCAACCACCAGAGAAATATCGAAGGGAGGGCCGGCTTCAAATCGCTGCGTTACGCCGCCCTTCGCGGAGGGAGCGACCTTCTTGTGGTTCAAGACCTGCTGACCCTCGAACTTTTGAGACGGGTTAGAACTGGGTCGGTAGCGCGGTTCTGCTCATCGCCAGGCACCATCACTCTCCCGCCTGTGCATACGGGCATGCACGTATACTGCGTTCCCAGATTGCGGATTTAGTTGCAGGCAACGGCATCGGTACGGATGACGCATATTTCTGTTTCCCGATGTCGCAACGCCGCGGCTGCTCTCCCCGATGGTGTATTGAGTAGAACCTCACCGGTTGAAAACGTACAAATGAAAGAGCGTATCCGCATAGATGTCTTCACTCGTGCGCGTCAGGAGCTGCCCTGAGTGTCCCGGATTGTCACAGGCAAAGACACGCAGGCATGTTTCGATGTGCGAGGACTGCGCCGGGTCTACGGAAAGGGGCCAGCTGCAGTAGAAGCGTTGCGCGGCGTCGACCTTGAGATTCCGGAACGCGAGCTGATCGTGATTCTCGGCGCATCGGGGAGCGGAAAATCAACATTCCTCAACATTATTGGAGGTCTCGATCAGGCGACAGAAGGTGAAGTATTGTTTCGAGGCGTCGATCTCACGGCAGCTTCAGCTGCTGAACTGACGCAGTATCGTCGGCGCCATGTCGGGTTCGTATTCCAGTTCTATAATCTCATGCCCAGCCTGACGGCTTGGGAAAATGTTGCTCTGATCACGGAGATAGCCGACGCGCCTCTCAAGCCGGCGGAGGCGCTTGGTCTCGTCGGTCTCAGTGACCGGATCGATCATTTTCCAGCGCAATTGTCTGGCGGGGAACAGCAACGGGTGGCGATAGCCCGGGCCGTCGCCAAGCAGCCGTCCGTGATGCTGTGCGACGAACCGACGGGAGCGCTGGATTCTGCAACCGGTATCCGGGTTCTCGAGGCGCTGGTGGATGTCAATCGAAGCATAGGCGCGACGACACTTATCATCACGCACAATGCCGGCGTCGCGGCGATCGCTGACAGGGTGGTTGTATTTGCAGATGGCAGAGTGCGCGAGACGCAGGTCAATGCTTCGCCAAAAAGCCCACGGGATGTGAC
Source organism: Hyphomonas sp. (assembly GCA_003486945.1). Lineage (GTDB taxonomy): Bacteria > Pseudomonadota > Alphaproteobacteria > Caulobacterales > Hyphomonadaceae > Hyphomonas. Next base: position 10,712 of record DNFL01000331.1, read on the forward strand.
ATGGTAAGCCGAATAAGCCTTCCAGGCTGGAGCCGGATGCTCGACCGAAAGATGTTCCGGGATTTCCGTGCCATGTGGATTCAGGCGCTCGCGATCGCAATGGTTATTGCTGGCGGCGTATCTGTGCAGCTGTTGTCTTCAGGCCTTGTAACATCCCTCACGGAAACACGTAGTGCATACTATGAGCGCAATCTCATGGCGGATATCTGGGCGCCAGTTGTGCGCGCGCCGCTCGGTGAGATCGCCCGTCTTCGGCAAATGAATGGAATCCGGGCGATTGAAGGCCGGCTCCGGTTTGGAGCCAGAATCGAGATGCCGATGAGCGAGGCGCATGTGCCCGCCGAAGTCATCTCGATTCCGGAAACACACGAATTGTCTGTCAACCGGTTGTACCTGGTGTCAGGGCGTTTTCCGGAAGTCGGCAAGCGGGACGAGGCGGTGATGAACAAGCGCTTCGCTGAGGCACATCGTATCTCACTTGGCGATCAGGTTTCCATGATCGTTCGTGGGCGGCAGATTGAAGTTGCGATCACGGGGCTCGTGATGTCCCCTGAGCATGTGTACACAATCGCGCCAGGTGAGCTGGTTCCGGATGAGCGACAATATGGAGTGCTTTGGATGAATGAGCGCCCCTTGTCAGAACTGGCAGGGTGGGAAGGTGCATTCAACGAACTTGTCGTCCGGTTGTCGCGGGGCGCTAATGAGGCTGGAATTCTGAGGCAGTTGGATCAGGAGCTGTCCGCTTATGGAGCCATCGGTGCGTATGGCCGGGAAGATCAGATTTCGGATGCTTTTGTATCGAGCGAAATCGACCAGCTTAGAACGCTGGGGCGCGTAGTCCCGCCAGTATTTCTGGCGGTGGCTTCTGTGCTTGTATATGTCGTCATCTCGCGCCTTGTAACGATTCAGCGCCCCGCAATCGGACTTTTGAAGGCTTACGGCTACACAAACTCCGAAGTTTTGATGCACTTCGTCAAATTGGTCGTACTCATCGGATCCCTCGGCGTTCTGGTCGGCGTACTGCTTGGCATCTGGTTCGGCAGGCAGATGGCCGAACTTTATATTCGCTACTATGACTTTCCGTTTCTCTTGTTCCGGGCCGCGCCATCGGACTATCTCATTGTTTGCGCATTCTCTGCCTTATCAATATTGGGCGGAGGCATTCTGGCCGTACGCAAATCGGTCTCTCTCCAACCTGCTGAGGCCATGACCGCGCCGCCTCCGCCTGACTATTCCAAGGCGGCGGGTTCTGCAATTACGCGCCTTCGCTGGATCGATCAGCAGACCCGTATGATCCTTAGACAGATTATTCGATGGCCTGGACGAGCAATGGTTACGGTTGGCGGGGTCGCAGCATCGATTGCACTACTTGTTTCCGTCTTCGTGATGATGGACGGAATGGACAAAATGATCTTCGGTTATTTCAGCGATGCGAACCGATATGATGCAGTTGTCACTTTTACCGAGGCTCGCGGGCAGCAGTCGCTGTATGACCTGCTGCAAGATCCGGCGGTGCAGAAGGCAGAGCCCTTCCGGACTGTCGCTGCTCGGCTTAAGGCCGGAAGGGCCACTGAGAGGGTAGCGCTTGTGGGCGCTGTTCGGGACGGTGAACTTTCCCGTCTGATCGATGCCGTCGGCAACAGTGTGGATACTCCGGCGGCCGGGCTCATACTGTCGGAAGACCTTGCTGAAAAACTGGGGGTTAAACCAGGTGAAACTCTCAACCTCGAAGTCACAGAAGGCCGCCGGCCGGAGGTCCGCGTTGTGGTGATGGGTCTCGCGCGAACTTATCTCGGTTCAGCAGCGCTGATGGATATCGCTGAACTCAACCGCATTCTGGGTGAGGGAGGCGCCCTGACCGGAGCCTATCTCAATACTGACGCCGCGCAGGAGCCTGATTTGCAGGCAAGACTAATGGGTGCACCCGGGATTGCTGCTGTCTCCTTTCTGAAGCCCACCGAGGAGCGGCTAAGAACGATGATGGATGAGAATATCGGGGTATCCCTGACTGTGTTTGCGTTGTTTGCGGCGATGATCGCGTTGGGAGTTGTTTACAACTCCGTACGCATCAGTTTTACGGAGCGACAGCGCGAACTTGCTTCTCTTCGCGTGCTCGGTTTTTCCAAAGCAGCCGTATCCTACATCCTCCTCGGAGAAATCGCTCTACTTGCACTTGTCGCAATCCCGATAGGCCTCGGCGCAGGCTGCTTTCTCTCGATGTATTTTGCGGATGCGATGGGATCGGAACTCTTCCGATTGCCCCTTGTTTTCGAGCCAGCGACCTTTGCAGCTGCGAGCCTGATTGTGCTGGCTGCGGTTGCTGTGTCTGGACTGGTCGTGAGGCAAAGGATTGAAACTTTGGACATGGTAGAAGCGTTGAAAAGCTCATGAAAAGCGCATTGTCACTTATGGCAACCAAGACGTTCAGACCCAGCTTCCGCTTTGCCTTCTGGATGGGCGTCTCTGTCTTATCTGCGCTCCTGATTGCTTATGCGTTCTGGCCAAGTGCTTCGCAGGTAGATACCGGGCAGGTTACGCGCGGTGAGCTGGTCGTTGAGGTCCGGGCCGAGGGAAGGACCCGGGTTCGCGAATTATATGTGGTAACCGCTCCGCTGACCGGTCATCTTCAACGCATCGGAAACCGAACTGGTGAGGCAGTGCAGAAGGGTGATGTTGTCGCGGTGCTGGATCCGACTGAAGCAATCCTTCTTGATCCGCGCAGTCGCGCTGAAGCCGAAGCGGCGCTAGCATCGGCGTCTGCCGTTCTGGAGCTCGCGAGAGCCCAGCTTGCAGAGGCGGAGGCCGTTCACGATGAAGCTTCCAAGGAATCGTCTCGTTTGAATGAGCTTTTCAAGAAGCAGGTCGTGGCTCGCAGCGCTGTGGATTCGGCGGATATGAGCCTTGAAACTGCGTCTGCACGCGTTGCTGCAGCCCGGGCATCGGTTGCCCGAGCTCAGGCAGAACGTGAGGGCGCTCGTCTGCGCCTGGACCCGCCCCGCCCTTCCGGGAACGCAAAGCGACTACGCCAGTTAACTGCGCCAGCTAGCGGAAAGATCCTGCGAGTTCATGTTCAGAGCGAAACGGCCATATCAGCCGGTGCGCCGATACTTGAAATCGGCGATCCCTCAGAACTGGAAGTGGTTGCGGAGTTTCTGTCCGCAGATGCGGCGAAATTTAATCCGGGAGCAGAAGTCCGTTTGACTGGGTGGGGAGGTCCTGAACTGTCAGGTCGGGTCAGGTCCGTCGAGCCCTCTGGATACCTGAAAATCTCGGCACTCGGTGTGGAAGAGCAGCGAGTTAATGTCATCATCGATTTCGATCAGGCCGCGACTGCAGGTGCCCTCGCAGATGCCTTCCGTGTGGACGCTGCAGTGACAGTCTGGTCATCCGATGATGTTTTGCAGGTGCCAGTCTCAGCGCTGTTCAGGGATCAGGGCAGATGGTCTGTGTTCCGCGTTTTGGATGGGCGGGCGAACATTACGCGGATAGAGCTTGGAGAGCAGAATCAGAATCAGGCCGCCGTCGTGTCAGGTCTTTCCGAGGGCGACGTCGTTGTACTTTATCCGGACCGATCACTCCGGGACGGTCAACGGATTGTCAGGCGAGCAGGCGGCGCCGTTTGACGCGTAGCCAGTTTCTCCTGCGGCACTCACATCAACGGGAGAGCAATACCGGAAGCGGTGAATTCGAGATGAGAAAGTGGCTCGGCCCGCCAAGAATACGTTGTGCAAGCTTAGGATGTCGGTATCCGCCCATTATGATCGTGTCTGCATCAAAACCGACCGCGGCATCTGCAATCCTTTGCCCCACAGATCTTCCGAGACTGTCGGCATTCTGCACGGTGACTTTCAGTTCATGCCGAGCAAGGTGCGTTGAGATATCGAGGCCGGGCGACGCGCCATGCCGGGTTAGGCTGGTTTCGGCATCAACGGTCAAGACGCAAACTTCGGCGCCCCGGGCCAGCATTGGCAATGCGTCGTGAATGGCACGCGATGCTTCGCGGCTGGCATCCCACGCGAGAAGGATGCGATTTCCGAGAGCGCCGGGCTTCCATTTGCCAGGTAGAACCAAAACCGGACGGCCTGCGCCAAACAAAGCGCCTTCGATAATTTCGCCGTGGTGGAGCTTGTCAGGGCTGGACGGCATTCGCGCGATCACAATGTCTGTGTATCGCGCAAAAATGGCAGTCGCTGCAGCCAAAGCGCTATCGAAGGTTTGAGTTTCCCGAAGTTCCGCCGTAAAGCGCTTGTCTTCGAAGTATTGCTTAAGCCGGGTCTTGAAAGCCTGAATGTTATCCTGCGCGGCCTGCATCAGCGCCTGGAACTCGCCTTGTCCTCCCATAAATCCATCAGTGTACGTCGGCGCAGGATGAACACCCACGGCGCAGCAGTTCAGGCGAGCGCCCCACGCATCAGCGATGGAATGAGCCTGCTCGATCAGTCCGAACTCGGACTCGAGAGATGAAATGCAGATCGAGATGTCACGATAGCTCATTTCGACGCTCCCAGATTTGAAAGACTTGCTTACTCCTCAGGCATAAAGTCAAATTATCGCCGTCCTCGTGCGACCGGCGATACGGGAGTTTACTTATCCAGTAACTCTGGTCAGCCTTAGTAGAATGCCGATAAGTCATTCAACTTAGAACGGACGAGTGTGAACCAACCGCGTCAGACATGCGCACAAAGTTGTGCCGAACCAAGGCAGCAATCCGAAAATGTGATGAGGTATGGATGAAGGAGTGCTGTACGGGGGGAGGGGCTGCATCATGAAACAATTGACAGGTTTATGGGTTACGGACACCGATAGCTCTCGCGAGGGTGCGGATCTCAGACCTGACGCGGAGACCGTTACGTGACCGTTCTTTCGTTCTTGGGGGGCGCAGGAACCGTAACCGGGTCCAGGTTTCTTGTCGAGACGAGCCATTCAAAGCTACTCGTGGATTGCGGATTGTTTCAGGGTTTCAAACAGCTGCGCCTCAGGAACTGGCAACCGCCCGTTTTTGATCCAGCAAGACTTGATGCGGTTATCCTGACACATGCCCATATCGACCACAGCGGATACCTTCCGGCGCTTGCGAAGCAGAAGTTCACGGCGCCTGTGATCTGCACCGAACTGACAAGGGATCTCTGCGAAATCCTATTGCCTGATGCTGGTCGCATTCAGGAAGCTGATACCGAAAGAGCAAATAGACAGGGCTTCTCGCGTCATCATCCGGCAAAGTCACTCTTTAACGAGCGCGATGCACTTCGGGTACTTCGCCAGTTCAAGACCGTCAGCTTTGACGAGGAGCTAGGTCTTCCCGGCGGAGCAAGTGTCATATTCCGAAAGGCGGGCCATATTCTGGGAGCCGCTATTGCGGAGCTGATGCTCGGCGACCGGAAAATTACCTTCTCCGGGGATCTCGGGCGATACAATTGCCCGGTAATGTGTCCGCCCGATAGTGTTCCGTCCACAGATTACCTTGTTGTTGAATCTACCTATGGCAACTCGGTCCATCCGGATGAGGACCCTGAATACATTCTTGAAGATGTCATTCAGCGCACGATCCAGCGAGACGGGACCGTCATAGTGCCGAGCTTTGCGGTCGGGCGGGCGCAGACTTTGCTCTATCATTTGTACCGGTTGCGCAAATCGAATCGAATTCCGCCTGTCCCCATTTTTCTTGACAGTCCGATGGCAATAGACGCTTCGGAGCTCTTCAGCCGGCAGGAGGGAGGCAGCCGGTTGACGCGAGATGAAGCCCGTGAAGTCTGCGCGACCGCGCAATACATCCGCGAAGCAGAAGCGTCTGACCGGGTCGTTGCAGACATGACGCCCAAAATTGTGTTGTCTGCGAGCGGAATGGCCACCGGTGGACGTGTCCTTGATTACCTGAAGAAGTATGCGCCAGATCCTCGCGCCACGATCTTGTTTGCCGGGTATCAGGCGGGCGGCACGCGCGGTGCGCACATGCTTGCCGGGGCAGATAGGATAAAGATACACGGCGGCTGGCATAAAGTCAGGGCAGAGGTTTTGAACCTGCACATGCTGTCGGCGCATGCGGACTCGAACGAGATCATGCGCTGGCTATCAGGCTTCACGACGCCTCCGCGACGAACCTTTGTGGTGCATGGCGAGCCTGAAGCGTCGGATGCATTGCGCCACCGCATCCAGGAAGAACTGGGGTGGGATTGCCTGGTCCCGGAGCAGGGGGAGCGCGTTGAACTCAAATGAAACCGCTTGGCGTGAACGAATTGATAGCGCGCCGGCTTGGATTGCTGACGCACGACGAGGCCGTCGCCTTCATCAGCGCGCAAAGTGATGTCAGCAAGTCGGAAGGGCTCAGTTCCCACGGCCGTATCAAGCTGCAATGCAATGGCGCGACGGTTTATGCGACGCTCTATCAGGTGGTTTCAGAATTGGTCGGGTTGGATGAGATCGGTCTATCCGAGTACGCCTGGGTCAAGCTCGGACTATCCGGTCCGCAGCCTGTTTCTGTAAGCTCGGCGCCTCCGCTTCAGTCGATGACCCATGTGCGTGCCAAGATGTTCGGCCAGGAACTTGATGCCTGCGCAGCGACAGAGATTGTGCATGATATCGTCGCCGGCCGCTTTTCGGACATTCAGCTCTCATCCCTTGTGGCTGCGTGTGCGTCTCCAGTCCTTACGCCTGCAGAAACCATTGCTCTGACACGTGCGATGGTCGAGACCGGAAAGCGGCTCGAATGGCCCCCCGGCCGGGTGTTTGACAAGCACTGTATCGGCGGTCTGCCGGGCAATCGGACGACGCCGATCGTTGTAGCCATCGCAACTTGCTTTGGCCTCAAGATGCCGAAGACTTCATCGAGGGCGATTACATCACCAGCGGGCACAGCTGACACTATGGAAACACTCACAACGGTTTCCATCGGCATAGATGAAATGCGACGGGTTGTGGACAAGACTGGGGGGTGCTTCGTTTGGGGAGACAGTGTCGGGTTCAGCCCTGCTGACACTTCGGTTATTCGGATCGAGCGGGCGCTCAACCTGGATGTTGACGGTCTGCTCGTAGCGTCTGTTCTTTCAAAAAAGATAGCGGCAGGTGCAACGCATGTAGTAATCGATATACCCGTCGGACCGACTGCAAAGATGCGCAACATCGCGGCTGCAAATCAATTGTCAGGTCTCTTGCATGAGGTTGCAGCAGCTTTTGGACTTCAGATCCGCGCTGTTGTGACTGATGGCAGGCAGCCGGTAGGAAGGGGCATCGGCCCGGGCCCAGAAGCGGCGGACATTCTCGCGGTCCTTAGCGACCAGCCGGAAGAGTTGTCAGATCTTGCGAACAGGTCCTGCGTGCTCGCCGGCGTCCTTCTTGAGATGGCGGGCGTCTGCGAGGCTGGAAGGGGGGCAGCGCTTGCACAATCGGCCCTGAAAGACGGGCGCGCTCGCCGGAAATTTGAGGAGATATGCCATGCGCAGGGCGGATTGAAGGCGCCGCCCACGGCGGCGTTTAAGCGCCCTGTCAGGGCGACGCGGGCCGGAAGGGTCACTTCGATCAACAATCGATTGATTGCGCGAATTGCAAAGCTGACAGGTGCTCCGGAAGATGCATCTGCCGGAGTGCGTCTGCAGGTTCGTTTAGGTGACAGGCTCAGGCAAGGTGATGTTCTGTTTACACTGATGTCAGAAACCCCGGGAAAGATTGCCTACGCATTGGATCACGTTCTCGAAAATCCATCTGTCATCGGAATAAGCCGATGACAGATGCCATCGCTTTTGCTCTTCCTGGGGCTGAGCATCTTGCCTCCTCTCTCTCGGAGGTGGGAGTCGATCGTGGACAAGCGGAATTCAGGACGTTTCCCGATGGTGAGACTTATGTCCGGCTTCTGAACAATGTGGCGGGCCGGCGGGTCGTCTTCATCGCAGCTCTGGACAATCCAGATAAGAGGATAATTCGTCTTCTGCTCGCTGCGGGTGCGGCGCGCGACTCTGGCGCCCGGGAGATTGGCTTGGCTGTGCCTTATCTGCCCTATATGCGTCAGGACAAGGCCTTCCAGGAAGGCGAGCCTGTAAGCGCTGCGCAGTTTGCCAAAATTCTATGCGGGTTCTTCGATTGGATCGTGACGATAGATCCTCATCTGCACAGGTTCAGAACGCTTGAAGAAATATTCGGGCCGACCCCGGCAATTGCCGTTTCGGCTATGCCTGCACTTGCGGTCTGGATAAATTCGGAAGTCCACCATCCATTGATAATCGGCCCTGACATTGAAAGTCGCCAATGGGTGCACGCTCTTTCAAAAATGATTGGGGCCACTGCTCTCGTGCTCGAAAAGAAACGGACGGGCGACCGTGCCGTTTCGATCAACGTACCGGAAGCGGGTAATTTTGCGGATCTCCAGCCGGTAATCGTCGACGACATAATCTCGACCGGCAGGACAATGGCAGAATTGATATCAGGACTTTTGGCCAAAGGTTTCAGAGCACCGGTCTGCTGTTGTGTGCATGCTCTGTTTACTGAGGAGGCAGAGACGCAGATGCGGGATGCAGGTGCCATTCGGGTCGTGAGTTGCGATACTGTCCTTCATCTGTCGAACAAGATACGCATTGGAAGCTTGCTGGCAGATGGCGTTCTTCGATGTCTGAGGGGCCAGTACAATTAGGGTTGTGTATCACAGCCGTTTTGCCTGCGAACCGCGCGCCGCCATAAGAGCCTGCGCTGGCAATATGCCGACACCGCTCTTCATTCGACGCTGAGCTGAGTCAGTTTTCTAATAGCGGTTCTTGATCGACAGGATGCGGCTCGCCTGACGCGCATCGTCGGCAGAGATGTTGAGATTGGCCAGGAGTGCTTCAAGATATTCTGCTTCTGCCGGGACCATAACGCCATCAGCGAGGCAGAGATCCAGGCAGTGCAGGAAGACAGACAGATGCATGTCATGCGGTAGTGCCCGGCAGGCTTCTGCCTGCCAGTCCGGACGGTCCGCCCGTCGCTTAATGGCTGTCCGGTTGATCGCAGCGAGTTCATTGGGGTCCAGATTGCGCAAGACGCGGGAGCGATGCGCCAGGGCCATGAGTTCCTCTGACTCCTGCTGCGCCATCCGGCCATCCGCCAATGCAGCAGAAAGCACAAGGCAGAGAAAGGCTTCCGGCATGGTCCAGTCGGTCTGGTGGTTCGGAAACTCCGCGACCAGATCTTTGAGGCTGAAAGCGGGCTTGGCCGGCGCTGTTATAGGGGTGAACAATTCGCCCGAGAATTCGGTCAACTCTGTCATGACACCATTTTCCTCTATGGGAGCGGAGCTTACGATGCGCCGATCAGTCCGGACGCGGCGCTACGGGGGCAGGCGGCCAGGCTTCAATCTGGCTTTTCAATATCTGTAGACGGTCGCGGCGGGCGCGCAGGGCATTGACCGTCTGATCCAACCACTCGACGTCCGGAGGAAGCTCGGTCAGCCGATTGGGCGCGCCGGATCGGCTGGGCTGGGCCAGAAGTGCTGCGATCTCGGCTTCAAGCCGGTCAGATTGCTGTTGCAGCGCGACGATGCTCTGGAATGGGGCGTAGCTGTCGATTACCGTCTTTTGTTGCTTGATGGTGTCTGTTTGCGCTGTCAGTTGAGCATCCAAAGTCTTGATCTGCTGGTTCAGCTTTGTGATTTGCACTTCCGCCTGTTCGGCAGCGGCGGCGGCGTTCTGTTTGACCATGGCCATTCCGAAGCCGGCGGCGACGACTACGCCGACAAGAAAGATGACTGCTATAAACAAACGCGCCCGGCCGCTGCGGGCCTTGCTGGCTTCCTCTGATAGAGCCTGCATGTCTTCGCGGGTCGGTACAGGCTGGAAGACAAGGCCTTCGGGGCGATCGGAATCATTTGTCGGCTGCATAGTTCAGATGTCCAGTGAGAGTACGAGAGGGGCGGATCGCTTTTGCGGGAACGAAAGGGCAAAGCAGCGCGTGGTCAGGAGGCGGAGCATTTGAGGACTCCATAATGACCAAAAAACGATTCCAACTGAGCCCAAGTACTGGTCTCGGTTGCAATGCTGATTTCGCGCCGGCATCGGCTGACAACAGTCAGGCCGTTTGCCAGCATGTCTTCGAGCATGATTTCCCGTTGCAGGTCGTCAAACCAAAGTTTGGTTCCGGCGCCGACCTGTGTTTTGGTCGCCGATTGTCCTGCTCGAAACGAATCTTCTGCAAGGCGAAGTACGCTTCTCCAATAATCCTGCGAAGCGTTGTCGTAAGGCGAAATGTCGATGAGTTGGGCTTGTTTCAGAAAGTACATGCCCCTGAGCAACGATCTTTCAGGAGAGCCGTCGGTGGGGCAGCGCTGCAGAGATGAGCCAGTCTTGACATCCTTGCCGCCGCTTAAAATGTGCGCGAGGCAGTCCAGGCGGATGTATTTAGCCGAGAAGCTGTTGGACTGAGCGGCAGCGTCAGCATGCGTCCGCATGCGAGACTGCCAGCCGGAGCGCCGGAGAACAGATTCAGAGACGCCGGCCATGTAGTGCGCTTCTGCTGCGCGAGGCCCGCCGATGCGTTCAACTAGTTTTGCAAGGACCTCGACGGCGCTGGCATAATTACCGTTCACGAAGCGTAGCCGTCCCAGTTCATACTCCAGATCTGAGCCCACACTTCCTGACGCGTATTGTGTTTCGAGGAGGGCGAGGGCGTCACCGGGTTTGCCTGAATGCTCGAGAAGCCGCGCGAGAGACAGAGACGCCTGCTCGCCTTTGTCGGACCCGCCGAGAGCAAGAGCAGCGCGATAGGCCGCTTCCGCGTCTTTCACCCGGCCCGCGCGGGAGTAGGCAGCGCCGAGCGCAATCTGGTTCTTGTAGGAAGGCATTTGAGTGACGGCAGATTCAAGTGCACGGACCGCGCTGCTGACCAAAGTTTCTTCTTCAAGCTTTGTGATTTTGCCTTTCGCATCCACGAGGTTGAGATAGCTCGTACCCAAAATTTCAAGGTCGCTTGCATGGGCGGCGCCGCCGTCCGCGTGGCTCAGGGTCTGCGCAGAGCTGAAAGCGTCAATGGCAGATTCGAAGTGAAAGGCCGCGTTTGCGCGGTCGAGATCCGCCAGCTTCAGATGTACCCGGCCAATATTGCGATACGCGGACAGCTTCAATTCTTCCGAGCGCAGAGCATCTGTGTAACTCGAAACAGCTGAATTTCCGACAGAGATCGTTTCGGACTTGGGAGAGTTTGCTTCGCTTTGATTGGTCATGGCGGCATACAGTTTTTCGGCCCTGTCAAATGCGATCCGAGCAAGCCTTTTTGTTGCAGTCGCTGCCAGATCCGGGCACTTTTGAACGAGGCGCCGCAAGTCGGCAGTCTCGGATGGCTCTTGTCCTGGTCCACGCAGAAAGTTGACCTCAGACCGGAGATAGAGCGCGCGGCAAGCCATATCGGACAAGTCTGGGTCCTTGGATGCGGCGAGTACGTCCCAATCGAATGATCCGAGCGTTTGATTTGCCTTGGTGAGGCAGTCTTCGGGAGTACCGCAAGCTGACAGTTGCGTCTCAGACGCTCCTTTCAATGCGGCGGCATGCACCAGGCTACGCCGGATATTGAAACGCTGAACTTTCTCAGAAACACCGGCATTCGACTGCGGTTGATTTACAGCCTGCTGATGGATGAACGATCTCTCGATATGGTCGAGAGCGAAGCGGTAGCAGCC
>DNFL01000330.1:0-245 GCA_003486945.1 Hyphomonas sp.
GTGGCGCTGTCCGAAGTGAGGCGGCACTCCAGGGTCGCCTGGGCGCCCGCGGCGGCTGCCTTGGGGCGGGCGGGGCGGATTTCGGTCGCCGCTTCGTCGGCCTCGGGGGCAGGGAAGGGGGCGGCGGGCAAGGCATCGGCCAGCGCCCAGATGCGCTGCGCGAACCGGGCGGCGCCTTCGACGCCGGCCTGCGTCCATTCCACATCCCGCTCCGGCGGCGAGTCCGACAGCACGAACCAGCGCGC
>DNFL01000330.1:484-3361 GCA_003486945.1 Hyphomonas sp.
CTCTTCCGATCTCATCGGCGCCGAACGTGGCGACAATCGCGTCGGGGTCGACCGTGTTCTTCTTCGACTTCGACATCTTCTCGATGGCGCCGACTTCGACGGGCGCACCGGTCGACTTTTCGAGCCAGCGATTGCCACTCTTCTCGACGGAGCTCGGCTCCAGCCATTTTCCGTCCACGGACTTATAGGTCTCGTGCGTCACCATGCCTTGCGTGAACAGGCCCGCGAAGGGCTCGCCCGAAGGCAGGTCCATCAGGCCGCAATCGCGCATCGCCCGGGTGAAGAAACGGGAATAGAGAAGGTGCAGCACGGCATGTTCGATGCCGCCGATATACTGGTCCACCGGCAGCCAGTAGCTGCGCTCGGCCGGATCACTGACCGAAGCGAAGCGCGCGAAATACCAGGAGCTGTCGACGAATGTGTCGAGCGTATCGGTTTCGCGGCGCGCCGGCTTGCCGCAGGTCGGGCAGGGCGTGTGCTTCCAGGTCGGGTGATGTTCCAGCGGATTGCCGGGCTTGTCGAAGCTGACATCGTCCGGCAAGCGCACGGGCAATTGTTTCTCCGGCACCGGAACAATGCCGCACACTTCGCAGTGCACGATCGGGATCGGGCAGCCCCAATAGCGCTGACGCGAAACGCCCCAGTCGCGCAGGCGGTAATTGACCGTACCCTTACCTTGACCCATCTCCTCGATGCGCGCGGTTGCAAGACGCTTGGCCTCATCCACCGCTAGTCCGTCGAGGAAGCCGGAATTGAAGATGCTGCCAGGGCCGGTATAGGCCTTGTCTGCGATGCGGAAACTTGCCGCCTCCGCGTCCGGCGGCAACACCACCGGCGTGACGCTGAGGGAAAACTTGCGCGCAAAGTCGAGATCGCGCTGGTCATGCGCCGGACAGCCGAAGATCGCCCCGGTGCCATAGCCCATCAGCACGAAGTTGGCGACCCAGACCGGAACAGTCGCGCCCTCGATGAAGGGATGCGCGACTTTCAGTCCGGTATCGAAGCCGAGCTTGTCGGCTTTCTCGATCGCTTCCTCACTGGTGCCGATCTGCGCGCATTTCGCGCGGAAATCCTGCAGCTCTTTCGAGTTCGCTGCCATTTGCACCGTGATCGGATGATCCGGCGACAGCGCCACGAAGCTCGCTCCGAACAGCGTGTCGGGCCGGGTCGTGAACACGTCGATGCCATCGCCGAAACCTTCCGGCGCTGGGCCCGCAAAGCGGAACTTCATCTGCAGGCCTTCCGACCGGCCGATCCAGTTGGCCTGCATCACGCGGACCTTCTCCGGCCAGCGGTCCAGCTTCTGCACCTGCTCGAGCAAGTCGTCCGCATACGCCGTAATCCGGAAGAACCACTGGGTCAGCTCGCGCTGCTCGACGAGCGCGCCCGAACGCCAGCCGCGCCCGTCGATCACCTGCTCGTTGGCGAGCACGGTATTGTCCACCGGGTCCCAGTTCACCTTCGAGGCCTTGCGATAGACAAGGCCCTTGTCCAGCATCTTCAGAAACAGGGCTTGCTCGGCGCCATAATACTCAGGGTCGCAGGTCGCAAACTCCCGGCTCCAGTCCAGCGACAGGCCGAGTTTCAGGAACTGGGCTTTCATCGCCTCGATATTGGCATAGGTCCATTTGCCGGGATGCACGCCGCGCTCCATGGCGGCGTTTTCCGCCGGCATGCCGAACGCGTCCCAGCCCATCGGGTGAAGGACATTGTATCCCTTCGCGCGCCGGTGACGGGCCACCACATCGCCCATCGCATAGTTGCGCACATGGCCCATGTGCAGCCGCCCGGAAGGGTAGGGGAACATCTCGAGGACGTAAGCTTTCGGGGCATCGCCCGCGTCCTTCGGCGAGCGCGTGCGGAACAGGTCGGCCGCGGCCCAGGCGTCACGCCAGCGCGGTTCCGCCGTTTGCGGATCGTATCGGGTTGCCATGCAGGGCTCCCATCAAAGGCATCAGATCAGAAAGAACGAAGTCCGGCGCTTAGCCGATTTCGGATGCCTTAAGTAGTCGGGCACGCTCAAGAATCTTGTTTTCGAGCTGCTCGCCGGTCGCCGGGTCGGCTGCGGCATCGGTCCAGGTCCCGTCGGTGTTGACCTGGCGATGGACGCTGACCTTCACGCCGTCGGCGCGCAGGCGCGAGTCGAGGATGTAAACGGTCGCCTTGATGCGCTCGTTCGGGGCGGACTCGAAGGTGCGCCAGTCATAGATGATCAGGCCGCCAATCGGATCGGAGCTGACCATCGGCAGCGGAGCAAGCGTGTCGAGCGTGGCGCGCCAGAGATAGGGGTTCGCAGCCGCATAAGATTGCGGTGCTGCCCCGGCCGCGGACTTGTTGCCGCCCGAAAGGCAGCCGGAAAGCGCAATCATCCCGGCAAAGGCGATGGCAAGGGTCGGCTTCATCATATGTCTGTTCCCGCGTGCAAGACCTTGTTCACGGCGCGTGTATAACAAGGGGGATATGGCCTCGCCAGTCACCATCTGCGCTTCAGGCCCGCGCCACTGTAAAGACGGAGGACCGATCCGCATGCGTTTCACCCTGACAGGTCTTGCTTTCGCCCTCGCGGTCGCCGCGCCCGCCCATGCCCAGGATGTCTGGGACGATCCGGGCGGTATCGAAACAGAATGGACCGGCGAGGTTGCCGTGGTCCTTGCCCCGGATGCTGACGAGCCAGCCCTGTTCCTGGTCGAGGGTGGGTTCTCCGCGAATTACGTGTTCGAGAACGGGGTTGAGGCCGGTTTTCGTGGGTCGGCGGGCTTTCAGCTGGATCATCCGGAGCGCGCCGGCTTCAGCGGCATCTACGGTCCTGGCCAGCCCGACATGGGTCCGGCCGGGGCCTGGTCCGGGCTCGCCCGGGGGCCGGGCGGAGAAGATACC